>NZ_JBOKRY010000022.1:0-45650 GCF_051972595.1 Simiaoa sp.
AAAACTTTCTACTGACATCTAATTATGTAAAATTAAATGATTATCAATCCCACATTCTTCTTTTAATAAAGCGATAAGGTTTCTCCTTATCGCTTTACATTGAAATTAATAATAAGAGTGCTGCTTAATGCTTATTTTCTATAACACAGTTTATTTCAAATTGCTCAACCCTTTTTTCTTATACCCACAGTCACAATAAGGTCCACCGGAAGCAAGGGTGTATTCTCTGACGAAATCCATGACGCCGCCTGCCTATTCCTCCGTATTTCCTGCCTTGCTGTGTTTATGACGCTTGCGCACTTCTCTGGCGTGATCTCTGCGGGCGGCAATAGCCTCCGCGTCTTCCTTAGAGATCAGCTTCGTGGTCTTGACTATATATACTCCGCCGTCGTAAGCCTTTCGTACCCGGATCTTACCCTTGAGGTAGCCATGCTTTTCACAGTAGGCCACGCAGTAATAATGTCTGCCATTGGCGCTGAACCATTTGATCCGTTTCCGCAGGTTCCGGTGGCAGAGGTAACATTTGCTGGACACAACCTCCTTGTCCGCAAAAGCTTCCGTCTTATCCTTGAACTCTCTGGAAATATATTTTACATAGGTGTCAAACTGTGTCTTGACCTCATCTTTACGATCCTTCGGCGGGCAGAACGTGTCATAGGACAGATTCACCAATACCTCCGGATGCTCCTCTAGGATCCGGATCAGAATCTTCGCTGTATAGTAGGCATCGCTGAATGCTCTGTGGAAAGGAATGTCCTTCTCAATCTGCAGGTAATCAATGGCATATTCCAGATTTCTGCGGATCTTGCGCTCCTCATAGGCAATGGCGAACAGCTTCTGCACATCCAGATAAGGCAGCGGTCCCGGTGCCAGCAGCGGCATGTCATAATACGCCATATTCCGCTGTAACTCCGTGAGATCCAACGTTCCCCAAATACAGAACAGATGCTCCTCCTGTCCGCACCATCTGACAAAATCTCCTCCAACCTCAGGGAACGGTCTACCACGCTCCAGCTCCTGCATCTGAATATGGATCAGTTTGCTGGTGATCTTGTGCATCTCATGGTAGACCTGTGGCTTGATCAGTTCATTGAATTCGCTGACCATAACACGTTCATTATTCAGTTTGATGGCACCGATCTCTATGATTTCAAAAGGAAGCTTCTCCACAGCATCTTCTTTACCGGTGTTACTCTGATTCCATTCCAGATCCAGAACGATATATTCCATACGTTCCTCCATATTTTGTAACTATTAACAGGGGTTATAGATATCTTACAGTCTTGGCAGTGCGATATCCAATACCTCTTCATGCCAGCAGTGGTCTCCCTCTCTGACATCGTGGATCAGATATTCCTCTTTTCCGTACAGGCTGTAAGCCTTCCGCACAATATCTAACTGCTCCGTCACATTCACCAGTCCTCTGGGACCGTTCAGATGGTCATCCCGGCAGGACTGGACTGCCAGCGGTCTCGGTGCAATGAGCGATGCAATATCTCCCATATCAAAGTGTTCCCACAGATGGGGGACATAATTACAGCTGCAATTTCCGTTGAGCAATAACAACGCGTCGCGATACCCATAGAGATATCCGCTGATGATACATTTTTTCACACGGTCATCCAAAGCAGAGACCCACAGCGTCTGCATACCACCGCCGGAAAATCCCATGACTCCCAAGTCCTCAGTATCCCATTCGCCACGTTCATATACGTAATCGATCAGCCGGGAAGCGTCCCAGGTGCACATGCCTGCCACGGTCTCTCCCAAGGGCTCCGCCATATGTGCCAGATGAAAACAGGTACTGGTCAGGAAGGATTTCTCATCCGTTCCTTTCTGCAATGCCTCATCCCTGCGTTCTCCGAAGCCTCTGCAATCCGGACAGATTGCCACATAACCACGCTTCGCCAGCTGCATACCGTAATCATAATGGTAGAATTCGATCATCCGTTTTACCGCGGGAATATCATCACGGCCTGCCACGCTGAATTTTCCTGCACCCTGATGCCCCGGAAGGGCAAGAAAACATTTCTGCTTCCCTTCGTCCTGCTTCGGTGGGATCAGGATATACATTGGCATATACACTTCCGGCTCTACCTGAATGATCACTTTTTCCCGACGAATGCCGTTCTCCAGCTCCACGACTTCTTCCACGCGTGGGTCCAGATCACAGGTTTCCATGTATTTCCATCCCAGGAGATCTTTTAATGTCTCTCTGGAAGTCTCCTTCCAGGCTTCCCATTCCTCTCTGGTGGATCCGGTGAAAGCATCCTGCCTTGCATGTTTATCAAATTTGGTCTGCATTCCCTTCAAACTTCCGTAGAAGTGAGGGATCTGAATGATCGTATCTGCCTGTTCCATGACTGCTCCTTGCGTTTTCATTTTCTCTTATTGCTATCTTACCATTCTCTGCCCTGTGCGTGCAGTCCGTCTTCCACATCTCCTGCGAAAAGGCTCTCCAGCCAGGTATGCGCCAGCCGGATCCATGAGGTGCATTCCTCCTGTACCGCTCTGCCATCGTTGGTCTCTGTCAGCTTATTCGCCAGTGCCAGTCCGTGGGCACCCTTTTCATACATATGGAACTCCGTGGGCACTCCCACTCTGCGAAGAGCGCTGACGAACAGCAGGGAATTTTCCACCGGTACCGACTGATCCGCAAAGGTATGCCAGATGAAGGTCTTAGGCACTTTATTTGTAACCTGTTTCTCCAGAGACAGCTTCTCTCCCAGCTCTTCCTGTCTGCTGCCTAACAGATTCTCAAAAGATCCTCTGTGGGCAAACTCTCCGGAAGTGATGACCGGATAGCATAACAGCAGTCCGTCCGGACGAAGCAACTCATGCTCGGAAGCGGAAAGTCCCTGGCTCTCTGCCAGGAAATCTTCATCCCAGAACACCCCAAGGCTGGCTGCCAGGTGTCCTCCCGCAGAGCAGCCTTCCACTACGATCTTGTGGGGATCAATGTGCCACTCTTTCGCGTGCTCCCGCAGGAACTTGATGCTGTAAGCCAGTTCCTTTAAGGAAGTAGGATATTCCGCAGGGGCGCAGGAATAGCGCAGCACTGCCGCATGATAGCCCATCGCCAGGAATTTCAGCGCCATAGGCTCCGCCTCTCTGTCGGAGGTTCTGGTATAGCCGCCTCCCGGGCACAACAGGATCAGAGGTCTGTCGTTAATTGCCAGGGCATCGGAATACTCCTGAATATAAGTAACTAAATGTGCTCCCGGCAGGGAGCCCTCCTGATGCAGTTCAAATGTATTATAAATCATATTTTTCCTCATTTCTGAGCATTATCATTGAAAAATAAGGCGCAGACCATGTAGCAATACTACCGGCCTGCGTCTTCATCTGCCTTATAAATATTTTCATAACTATTCAGAACCCTATTCGCCCTGAATAGTTATATATTATCTTAGTATGCTCTTCCCCAGTATACCATCTTTTTCGCAGGTTTTCCACAACATACGCAGGTATCTGCGATCTGTTCCTGTTCAAAAGGCATGCAGCGGCTGGTAACAGCAAGCTTTTCCTTGATCTTGTCTTCACATTCCTGACATCCGCACCACATAGCTTTTACGAATCCGGACTTTTCGTTGAAGATCTGCTCGAACTCTTCCATATTGTGTGCTACGTAGGTATGGCTGTCGCGATGTGCTCTTGCTCTCTCCAGCATTTCCTTCTGCATGGTCTCCAGGATCTCGGCTGCCTTGATCTCCAGATCCTCCAGAGCCACCTCGGTCTTCTCTCTGGTATCACGGCGGCAGATCACACACTTGCCTGCTTCGATATCCTTAGGTCCGATCTCCACACGGATAGGATAACCTCTCATCTCAGCCTCTGCGAACTTGAAACCGGGGGTCTTGTCACTGTCATCTACCTTGACACGGAAATCCTTCGCCAGGCGGTCTCTCAGTTCATACGCCTTGTCGAGAACGCCTTCCTTTTTCTGCATAACGGGTACAATGCAGATCTGGATGGGTGCCACACGGGGAGGGATCACCAGACCTTCGTTATCACCGTGTACCATGATTAGTGCACCGATCAGACGGGTGGTCATACCCCAAGAGGTCTGATGTACATATTTTAAAGTATTGTCCTTGTCTGCGAACTGGATGCCGAAAGCCTTGGCGAAACCGTCACCGAAGTTATGGCTGGTACCGGACTGCAGTGCCTTGCCGTCATGCATCAGTGCTTCTACCGTATAGGTTGCAATTGCACCTGCGAATTTCTCCTTCTCGGTCTTCTGTCCCTTGATCGCGGGGATAGCCAGAACCTCCTCCAGGAACTTCGCATATACATTCAGCATCTGCAGAGTTCTCTCCTGAGATTCTTCTGCGGTAGCATGTGCGGTATGTCCTTCCTGCCACAGGAACTCTCTGGAACGCAGGAAAGGTCTGGTCTCCTTCTCCCAACGTACCACGGAACACCACTGATTGTATACCTTAGGCAGGTCTCTGTAGGAATGGATGTCATTCTTATAGAAATCACAGAACAGGGTCTCTGAAGTAGGTCTGACACAAAGTCTCTCGGGAAGCTCGTTTAATCCTCCCTGGGTAACCCATGCTACTTCGGGTGCGAAACCTTCTACATGATCCTTCTCCTTGTCTAACAGGGACTCGGGAATAAACATGGGAAGATATACATTCTGTACTCCGACTGCTTTGAATCTTGCATCCAGCTCCTTCTGGATCAGCTCCCAGATCGCATAGCCCGCGGGCTTGATCACCATACATCCCTTGACGCTGGTGTAATCACACAGCTCTGCTTTCTTCACTACATCGGTATACCACTGGGCGAAATCTTCTTCCATGGAAGTGATCGCTTCTACCATTTTCTTGTCTGCCATTTTCTCTCTCCTTTTCTTTTTCTGAAAATAAACTGCTAATACGATCTACGGAAACGAAAAACGCCGGGTCATCGCTCCCGAAAAAGGGACCGATCACTCGGCGGTACCACCCTGATTGATACAAATATGTATCCTGCTCTGTCACCGTTAACGCCGGTTCTACGCTGTGCTTCGCCGCTTCCAGGTACATTGCGTCTCGCACAGGACTCCAAGGGAGGTTTCCGATCCTCTGTCATAAGGGGTTCCCAGCCGCACGTCACCGTGTCCTTCCCCTCTCTCTGGGATGCTTTCCGATCGTACTGATCCTTTTCATCGTCATTGTCGTATGCATGTAATTGTAGTGCATGCTTCCGGGATTTGTCAAGGTTCTTTCCCTATTCCAGCCCTAATTTTTCCCGGATGCTGTCGGCTGCGATATTCCAGTCGCCCATTTCTTCGTATGCTGCATCCATTTTTTCTTTTTCTCTGGCAGCGCGTTCGGTATCGCCGGTCTGAAGAAATGCCTTATACATGGACGCCGCCTCAAAATATCTCGCCACACCATAGCATTCCTTTTTCGTTCCGGACAGCAAGCCGCCGTACACCATGTCCTCGTGATAATTTACTAACAGGTAGGCATAATTTTCATTTTGCACTTTATTCTCCATCCAGTTGGTCTTCGCAGGACGGGAAAAGGCGTCGTTTAATTGCCGGAACATATGAATGGTTCCCCAAAACAATACCAGACACAGGGCTATGATCACCAGATTCATCACAAGCAGCGCGCCTCTCTGCTTCTGTACCTGTTTCAGCTTACTCTTCAGATTTACCATAACCCATCACCTCACCTTTTTCTTCCAAAAATAAGATTTTTTGTGCATTTGACATCGTACCAAAATTCTCTGCCTCTTCCGGTGTCATGTCAAAATAGGTCTGCAGCAGTGCCTTCACATTCTCTTCCATCCGGAGAATGGCTTCCTTCTGCTCCTCCGGCAGTTCCCGATATTGTTTTGCCCTATAATCATTATCTACAGGATGCGGAATCCTTTCCAGCTGCTCGTAATAATCCGAAATATCTTCATACAGGCCGGGAAGTATGGATACATTGCCGGAGTTGATAGTAACTGCCTTCATCAGACTTTCATAAAAGTAACGATACGCTCCGCTGGCTTCCATGAGTAGCTGATATTTTTCATAACTATTATTACTGCTATAAGGCCGGATGTAATGCCTGTCGCAAAAAGCTGATAAACCTATGTAATCCTCATCTTCCAGATATTGTTCCATTTGTTTCATATAGCTGCTCTGCCGGATCCCTGCATCAAACTGCAGCAATCCTCTGTGAATGCTCCAGCTACGGGCAGATACTACAAACACCACCACACACAGGATCACCAGCACTGTGATGATTATCATATGTGACATGATCTCCGTATTTTTCTCCGTCACTTCATAGACATCGCTTTTGGTATCCTCAAAGTTGCTCTTGTAATGCTCCATGTCTTTGACATGCTGTGCGGCTTCTTCATTCGGTCTTCCGCAATGGGGACAATATGCCTGCTCCAGTGTCAGGTTACCCCCACAATATTTACATTTCATCATTGCTTTTATGATCCTTTCCTATTCGTTATGCTTCGTAATGTATTCTTTGCAATCCTCATATCTGGGATAACCGTAATTATTTCGCAGACTATCCTCGAATTTTTTCTCTTCTTCTGCGGTAAACGTATAACGGTCTGCCAGACTGTTCAGGGTTGCTTCCACATAAGGACGGATATACTCTTTGTCTTCCTCCGACATTCCTCTACTGTATTCCAGTCCCCGCAGGATCCAGTAATCATCCAAAAGCTGTGTCTCCTGATAATCGCGAAGTGTCTCTCCACTCTGTTCCAGCGCCAGATATTCTCTCGCATTTCGGCAGCTCATGAGCCTCGTGAAAATACCGCTATGCTCCCATCTGGCGATCGTTCTGTCCTCTATGACAGCCTGTTCATAAAATTCTGTCAGTCCTTCGAAGTCCTGCTCCCGGTATAACCGGTCCAGAACCGGGAAGTTTTCTTTTTCCCACAGATAATCCGCCCTGGCATCCCTGGGTTCTATATACTGTGCCCGGAACACAATTACCGCAAGAATCGCTGCCAATGCTGCCAATAGGATCAGAAGCTTAATCACAAATTTCTGTTTCTTTTTCAGTTTTTTCTTCAGTTCCTTCTCCGGTACCTGCTCTAACTGCTGCATATCCTGCCGCATGCTTTCCAGCTTCCCCAGATATTCCGCTTCGGCGCCCTTGTAATTCAGGCTTCCGCAATAGGGACACTTTGGAAGGGTATCCTCGAATTCCGCTCCGCAGGAACTACAAATGATCTTTTTTACTTCCGTATCTGCCATGATAGGATTCTCTCCTTGATCCGGGCTGCCCGCCCTACTTACTCATGTTGATTCCTTCCCCGCAACCGGTGAATTTATATTCATCATACAACACTAAAAAGAATCTCGCAATCCGGGAATCGCTTTTTTACATATTTGCATATCTTGAGGTTTTTGTCGCTTTCCTGTAAAATAAACTCAGTTGAAGGACCTACCTGCAGTTCATCATCTGCAGGCTGCTGAAAGGAATGTATTTTGATATGTACGAGAACAGTTTTCTAAATCCGGCCTATATCACGCCGGAAGAACAACAGATCTTAGACGGCGACATTGCCGTTCAGAAGAATCTCTACACCAGCAAACAGGATTTTGTGGTGGAGAGCAATAAATTTTTAGAGCATTCCGAGGATGATATTACGCTGCGGCGCCATACCAGATTTGTGGATTTTCCAAAGCATAAGCATGACTATGTGGAGATTTTCTATTGTCTCTCCGGTTCCGTCACTCATGTCATAAATGAGGAAGAGATTCGCCTCCGCCCCGGAGAACTGTTATTCATGAACCAGCATATCGAACACGCCGTTATAGCGTGTGGGCAGGAAGATCTGGGTATTAATATCATCATCCGCCCGGCGTATTTTCAGAATATCCTCACATTGATTAATAAGAACAATATTCTGGCGGATTTTATTATCAACGCTTTAGAAGGTGACAGCTGTGTCGGACAGTATCTGTACTTCACGGTCTCCGACAATCCCTGTATCCAGAATCTGATCCATAATGCCGTATTTCTATTATTGCAGCAGCCTCAGAACTGGCATAAGCTCTCGGAGCATACCTTTGCCCTGCTGTTCATGCATATTTTAAGCAATGCGGAAAATATTTTATTGGACCAAAAGGACGAGCAGAGCAATGTCCTGATGGTGGTAGTCCGCAGATACCTGGCGGAGCATTACGACACCGGAACGCTTCATGAGCTGGCGGCACAGATCGGGTATACTCCATCCTCCCTGAGCCGTATGATCAAAAAATATTCCGGCACCACCTTCAAGGAAATACAGACAAAGCAGCGCATGCGGGTCGCTATGAATCAGCTCTCCCACACGGCGCTGCCGGTGTCTGAGATTGCCCTGTCCGTGGGCTATGAGAATCAGAATTTTTTCTACAAACAGTTCAAAAAAATGTATGACATGACGCCAAACGAGGCACGGTTAAAATCACGCCAATAGGTCAATGGCATCACGTGTTTTATATCTGTAACGATTCGAGAATCCTTTGTGTATCTCTCGGATCGTTATTTTATTATTTCTCGTACAAGAATTCCTCGGGAAGGGTCACACCGAAATCCTTTGCCAAATGACGGAAATCATCGGGAGTGATGGTCTGTCTCTTGACCTGCTGCATGGACAGCATCTTCACCAGAATCTCTGCAGATTTTTCTACGGTATGCATCAGACCGAAGGTCAGGTCGAAATCTTTTCCTGCAGCGAAGGTTCCGTGATGTGCCCAGATTGCCAGATCGTATTTCTTCATCAGTTCGGAGGTTGCTACTGCGATCTCTCTGCCTCCCGGCACCATCCAGGGCACTACGCCCACGCCATCCGGGAATACTACGGGACACTCGGTTGCCATCTCCCACAGTTCTCTGGTGAATACCTTATCCTCCAGAGGCAGGACGAAGGTCAGTGCGATGATATTAGTGGTATGTGCATGATATACCACACGGTAGTCGGGATCCTGTAATTTCTTCACTTCCAGATTCATCAGGTGGCTGGGAAGCTCAGAGGTAGGTCTGCCGCCGTTTACCAGTCCCCATACGATACGGTAATTCTCACCCTTGTCATCCAGTTCGATCATGCAGATGGAATCTTCCGGCTTGATGCTGACATTGCGGAAATATTTACCGCTGCCGGTCACCAGGAAGTACTCTCCTGCCAGTGCGGGAACGGTGGTGCCGATGGGCTGGAACTCCTTCGGCTCAAAGTTCTCCTTTACCAGCTCTACCTCTTCCGGCTTCACACGGTAGGACAGGTTGCCGCCGTTACGCTCATGCCAGCCCTGCTGCCATCCGTCATCTGCCATTCTGATAAATCCCTGTACAAATTCTGCATCTAAAAATTTCATGATAATACCTAACCTTTCCATTGCCTGTGAACTCCCGCCCACAGGCATATTGTTTTTAAATCATAAACATTCGTAACTATTCCGAAGCCCATTCACAAAATTGCTCTTTCCAAGCTCGCTTTTTGCTCCTGTGGTTACTGCGCCATATTTACACAAATACCCTTACCGTGTGATCACATCTACCGGTACGTTCAATATTTTAGCAACCTTTAAAATCGTATCAATATGCCTTCCGGCTGCCGCTGCCATATGATGGGTAGGGCCTGCCTCGCTCCAGCGGTTCACGAACTCTCTGCAGGGGATCGAGAACTTGGTACGCATGTTGGTGTCGCCGAAGGTAAAGATCGGTCCGGGCTGATTCTCACCCTCTGCCACAACGAACTTGAAGTTGCCATCCTTATCCTGTGTGATAGCCAGGTACGTTACAGGGCCTACCGGAGGATAGAACTGTGTCAGATAGCCGCCGCCTACTTTGCCGTGAAATACCTTTACGATCTTCATGGTAGGCTTATGCGCCAGCGAGATGTCCGCATCGCCGGATCCGGAATGTCCGATGATACAGATGTCTTCGTTGAAATCAATGGAATACATCTCAGACAGCTGTCCCATGCCGGAAATGGTCTTCAGAATGGACATTGCCATGGCAACCTTCATGTCACCTTCTACCGCACATGCAGTACCCTGCTTGATCAGCATGGAAAATGCGGGAATCAGCATGGAATCCAGTTTGCCGGCTACGCCCTGTGCCTTACCTGCATAGTGGGAAGCGATCATGCTCAGATCTTCATCCTTTGCCCACTGCTCGAATGCAAGCACATGCTTTGCCATATCCATAATATCTTCGTCGTCTGCAGTAGCGCCGCCCTCTACATCAAAAGTATCGATAATATCCTGTGCCTTAGCCTTAATTGCCTCGGTATCGGTAATATCATCCGCGATCGCCCACATATCTTCCCAGTCAAACTGTTTGGTATAGAGTCCCATTCGGTTATAGAGATTGGTTTCATCAATATAGAGATCCATCATACCGGGATAGGGACGTCCGATTTGTGCGATGTTAGTCTGACGGAAACGTCTGCGAACCTGCGCTGCCTTACACCAGTCGGCGATCTGCGCTGCCACCTCAGGGTCACCGCCTTCTACGACGCCGGTGATCACGGCATGTCTCTTGCCTGCACGCTCTAAGTCAGCCACCGCCTCACCTACGGCACCGCAGGCATACAGGTCACCCAGCCAGATGGGAATATCGGTGTTCGCATAGTCCGGAGCCAGCTTCTTCTGCACATTGATACATACCACGGGCACATCCAGATCGCGAATGGCGGGAAGTACGTTATAGGAAGTTGCATAGGTCAGCAGCTGTAAAAATACCAGATCCACATCCGCTGCACGGAATTTATCACCGGCTGCCATGGCCTGTTCCTTGGTGGTCACCATGCCGCCGTCAATGATCTCTACGGTATCGGGAATCGTCTTCTTGAAATCCTCATACTGTGCCTCGAAATTGGGCACCAGCTGGGGGAACTGGGGCAGATATGCTCCCAAAGCGATGGAAAATACACCGATCTTTGCCTTTGTGTTTACTAACATTTATAATTTCCTCCTTTTTCTATTGTTCAGTCTGCGCCATAACTACCTTTACTCCCAGATCAGCGCTCATTTCATAAACATATTCATTACATTTCCGGAACAAATGTCTTAATCTCAAAAGACTCCCGGACACATTTTCTTGCATTTTTCAGGTCTGCCAGTTCTTCCGCATGGATCATCTGTGCCAAGAGGTTACCGATAGCTGTTGCCTCACCGGGACCTGCATATACGGTCTTGCCCGTGGCATCCGCTGTCAGCTGATTCAGATATGCGGCATTAGAACCGCCGCCGATGATGTGGATGCTGTCGTAGGTTCTGCCTGCGATCTTCTCCAGACCGCTCACCGTCTCTCCGTAGGACTGCGCCAGGCTGCGATATACCACAGATGCCAGTTCTCCCACGGACTCCGGTACCGGCTGTCCCGTCTTCTGACAGTACTGCTTTATGGCTTCCACCATGCTGTCCGGAGAGAGGAAGCTTGGATCGTTCACATTCACTCTGGAGGGGAAGTCTCTGCTTTCTTCCGCCATCTCGCACAGCTGCGCAAAAGAGTATGCGTCGTTATATTCGTGTCTTACGGACTGGATCATCCACAAACCCATAATATTTTTCAGGAAGCGGAACCGGTGGTCGTAACCACCCTCATTGGTGAGGTTGGCCGCTGCTGCCTCTTCGGTGATAATAGGTGTCAGCGACTCAATTCCCATAAGAGACCAGGTTCCCGAACTGATATAGATGCCGTCCTCTGACGTCTGTGGTACTGCCATTACCGCCGATGCAGTGTCATGACTTCCGCACAATACCACTTCCAGATCGAAACCAACTTCCTTCTGTATCTCGGGCAGGAGCTGACCTACTTTCGTCCCGGGCATCTGCAGGGGCAGGAAAATGTCCTCCGGGTAGCCAAGCTTCCGGATCAGATCCGTATCCCACTGGAAAGTGGTGGGATTCACCAGCTGTGTGGTGGAACCGTTGGTATACTCCGATAATTTGTTTCCCGTCAGTCGGAATCCGAAATAATCCGGCAGCATGAGCAGTGTCTTCGCCCGCTGTAAAAGCTCCGGTTCTTTCTGTTTTACAGCCATCAGCTGATAAATCGTATTAAAAATCTGCTTCTGAATGCCTGTTTTTGCATACAACTCTGTCTCCGGCAGGAGCTTTGCCACCTCCACGTCCATGCCGTCCGTGCGATGATCACGATAACCGTAAGTATCTCCCAGGATGCGATCCTGCTCATCCAACAGCACATAATCCACTGCCCAGGTGTCGATTGACATGCTCACCGGGATCTTTCCCTGTTCCTTGCATTTCTTCATGCCGTTCAGGATCTCACCGAACAGCCGGTCCACATTCCACAGAAGCTTTCCGTCCTTATGATCCATGCCGTTCTCGAAACGGTAGATCTCTTCTAACTCTATTTTTCCGTTTTCTAAATGCCCCAGGATATGTCGTCCACTGGAAGCGCCGATATCCACAGCCAGGTAATATTTTCCCATAAGCTATCCACAGCCTCCCTTATCTGAAACCAAATACCTGTGTTAAAAGCGGCTGTGCTCCTGTGACAGGATCCTTCTCCATGATCAGAATGTCCTTCATATATTCATCCCATTTTTTCACTACGTTGCTCTCCGCCTGCACTTTTGCAGCGTACTCTACGCCTTTTTCACATTCATAATAGCCGAACAGCTCCTCACCCTGCATCCAGATGGAGTAATTGACGATTCCCGCATCTGCCAGGACTTCCTTCATCTCCGGCCAGATATTGTCATGTCTTTTCTTATATTCCTCCTGCATTCCCGGTACAATTTTTCCCCGCCATGCGTATTTTTCCATAGTCGCCACCCTACCTTTCTTCGTATTTCAAGCATTTCCTATGCGCAGATGGACAGACCGCCCATTTCCGCTGATTCTGTATTTATTGTAGCCTGTGGATTCCGGTTCCGAAATGACATTATTTGCTCCGGGCACTGTCCGATTTTGCCCGAATGAAAATGGTGCCGTTCATTCTGTTGTGCACAAGCTGCAGGAATTATGTTATGATGAGTAATCATAGAGAAAGAGAGTTTTTCATGGAACGGACACTGATTTATACTGCTGATAATTCCATAGTTTGCATGCCGGTCAGCTATTTTCTGAAGCAGAAAGGCTTCTCCTCACAGAATCTGGTGCAGTTAAAAAAAGACCCCTCCGCCGTACTGGCAAACGGGATCCCCTGCTTTATGAATCATATACTGCAGCCCGGCGATACCCTGACACTGCATATCCGGGAAGATCACTCTTCGGAAAAGATTCCCCCGGTAAATCTGCCGTTAAATATTGTCTACGAGGATGCGGACCTTATGGTGATCGACAAGCCTGCGGGAATGCCGATCCACCCTTCCATGAACAATTATTACAATTCCCTGGCGAATGCCCTCGCGTACTATTTTGAACAGCAGAACTGTCCTTTCGTCTTCCGCTGTATTAACCGCCTGGACCGGGATACTTCCGGACTGACCATCGTGGCGAAGCATTATGTCAGCGCAGGGATGCTGTCTGCCATGATTGCCAATAAAGCGACTTCCGGCATCACGAGGGAATATCTTGCCATTGCAAAAGGCTCGGTGCGTCCCTTGGAGGGAACCATCACCGCACCCTTAGGGCGCAAGGAAGGCTCGATCATCGAACGGACGGTGGATTTTGAAAACGGGGAATCCGCGGTTACGCATTACAGAGTACTGGACGAAAAAAACGGGCACAGCCTGGTCTCTCTCATCTTAGAGACCGGCCGTACCCATCAGATACGGATTCATATGAAATACCTGGGCTATCCCCTGATCGGAGATTATCTGTACAACCCGGATATGGAGCAGATACAGCGGCAGGCGTTACATGCCTGGAAGCTGTCCTTTGTCCATCCCATCACCGGGGAGAAAATGCAGTTCACTGCGCCGTTACCGGAGGATATGGCGAAGGTTGCCGGAGATACCCCGTGGGTAATAACATAATACGATTCTTACTCGGCTTGCAGGCAGGCGGAAGGTTCCCTATGGGTCAGGATCATACCCGCAGTTTCTTCAGTGCCTTTTCCCGGATCAGACATTCACCGTGCTCTTCCAGGTATCGTAGCTTCTGCTCATCCGCAGCATATAATCCTGCGAACTCCATTGCCTGAATGCAGGCTCTGCTGTAACGCTCGTAGGAAGCACCGCCCTTCTCCACATAGACGTAGCAGGTGCCGTCCTCCATACGATACAACGTACTGTTGATCCGTAAGTTAGCAGGCAGTACCTCAGCATATTCGATCACTCTGCCGATATTTCGGAAAGCGAAGATTGCTACCTGGGGCTTTGAGGCTTCCTCTGCTTTTTTCTGCTTTTTCTTATTTTTGTCAGATTGCTCAGACTGTGCGGGAGCACCGGATTTCTCCGTAGCATCCTCCTGCTGTACTTTCTTCTCTACTTCTTTGCAGATACGCATCAATTCCCGCAAAGCCTGCATCGGCGTATTGGGCTTGCTCTCCGCCGGATCCTTATCCGAGAGTACCAGCACCAGTCCTTCTTCCGGCAGCATCATGATCTGCAGGTCAAATGCATACTTCGGCGGCTTGTAGCCCACCTCTTCCTCTGCCTGCTCGATGATCTCCTGTACCACCTCTTTGGCCTTGTCACTGCGGGTCACAAAATCTTTATAATCAATATCGTACTCTTCCAGCTCTTCGTTGGACAGGAAGCACTTTACGGTCTTGTCATCAATTCTTTCTATTTTCATAGCTATCACCTCTTACTGTTATATGTATGATAGCATAAAAATGTTGTGATTTCCACTGTGCGAATTATGAAAACACTATAAAGTCATTCTGACAACTAACTTTTGTGAAGCTTATTAACTTGAGAGTTAATTAAGAAATGCTATCGAATCCCAGTAGCCCGCATTGGGGCTACTGGTTTCCTTTAAAACAGCCTTAAACTAATGGAAATGGTGGAAAATGAATAGAAAAAAGTTCTATAAAAGAAGCAATTCCTCTGTTTTAGATCTTTTCTGCAATTATGGAGGAAATTATTTACTCCCAAAACAATAATTCCACTATTTCCTGTTATTCGATGGATTTTAGTGGAATCAGTAAACAGAACGCCCACGGTGGACGGAATGTCATGCCCCGATGTCTGTCGGAGGGTGTTGATATTTTCTTGAAAAGTGTTGAAAGACAGGGGGAAAGCGGACACGATGTCCGCGTCAGCCAAGCCATGTGTGCATGGCTTTTGGCGCACATGGATGGCGCGTGTAGGCGACCCCGTCATGATGAGAACCACTGTATCACTTTTCATTAGAAAATTCACACCCGGAGACGTGACATCAAGGCGTGATGTTCCGTTCGCCGTAGGCGTTCGTGGGGTTTACGGCAACCCTACGTTACGAGCCATGCATTCAATTCATAAATGTGTCGCAAAGGGCGCTCCACATTTATTGGCAGTTCTCCGCAATGAGCCACGCTATTCATAAGATTGTCAGCAAAAGGCGCTGCCAATCTTATTTCATATCGCGGCATAAGTAAAGACAGCGATTTGTGCGCAAGCGCCCATCGCTGTCTTCATTATGCCTATGCGTGGCTCATTGCTCGCGTAACTCTCAATTTAAAAAGTAAAAACCTCTAGATGACTTCCGCATCCACTCGGGTGACGATCTCCTGGGATCCCTTGTGGATGTGATATTTCACCGCGGGGATCTTGGTCTTGGTGTAGAGCAGGTTCGTGTTGGGGTCTGCGGTGATCATATAGCCCACGGGCGGCTTATCTGCCACTTCATTGACCTGCACATTTTCGTCTACTACCGCACTGACCGTACAGTTGCAGAATTCATTACTTGCCTGGGCGGATACGCCGTCCACTTTTTCCGCGAAGCCGATGTCTCTAAAATCCCCTCTGCTGACTGCAAATCCGCAGTCATATGCCACACAGTCGATCTCACTGGTAATTTTATGTACTCTGGTATGTCCCTCTGCATCCGGAGTGATCGTGGTCTCTACCGTGATACCCTGATAAGGGCTCCACTTCGACCATACTCCGGTATCTGTGATCTTCGATGCCTCGCAGATCCGACGCACATACACATAACCGTCGATCCAGAATGCCAACATGTTGTCCGGTGCGTTCTCATGCAGTTCATAGCAGGACTTCGCCACACTGATGCTGAACCGGGTATCATAAGCAAATTTCCCGTATTTTGCCACGATCTGCCCGTGTCCGTTGGGGCTGTAGACGCCCGGAGCAAACGCCGTGGTATGGTTACCGTAATGGTAGACAAACAGGTCGGCGTATTTCTGAGGACATGCCGGTGCCAACTTCGGCAGCGGTGCTTCCTCTGCGCTCCAGAAAGGATGATCGTCGGGAAGCAGTAAAAAGGCGAATACTTTCATGCCCCAGTAAGGGGAACCGGGGGCATTGTACCGCTCCGCCATAGTCAGATTCGGATATCCATAGCCGATGGTCAGCACATGATCTCTGTCGAAGATCGGGCGCTTCAGCCAGGTGCGCAGATGTCTAGCGATCAGACCTTTCATTACAGGAATGGGGAAAGGCTCCAGTCCTGCCAACAGGCACACACTAAAAAAGCTTACCTGGGAGAAACGATAGGTCAGGGACCTGCCAAAAGGAATCGCCTCGCCCTCCTCATCGAACCAGTAGATGAACTGCTTGACGAATTCCATGGCTCTTGCCTTGTACTTTTTCGCTCTCTCCGGGTCATCCTTTTCCATAACTACGGCATAGATCAGACTGTAGAAATGGATAGCAAAGGAAATATAGTAATCCTTCTGTCCGGAATCTCCGTCCCTGTACCACCCTTCGCCCAGGTAGAAGGTCTCCAATCCCTCCAGGTATTCCTCTAACATCTCGGGGCTGTACCGACGTCCCACCTTTTTCATGGCAATGTTCACCAGTACGGCAAAGAGGATCCAGTTGCAGACCGGCAGAGGGTGCTCATTAATTTTGTTCAGATAATTGCTGAGGTTTTCCTTCTGTTCCTCCGTCAGAGGATCCCATACCACCTCCGGGGCAAACATAATGCCGTAGGAAATGGCAGCCATCTCTACGAATCTCTGGTCAAAAGAGGTGCACTCTCCCCAGTATTCCGGGTTCTTCTCATCGGTTCCGGCGGTGAGACCCTTGCGATAGATCTCCTCAAATTCCGGCTCCGATCCGCCACCTGCCCAGAAGGGCACCAGTCCCCATAAGGGACGGGAAAATGCCTCCATCCAGGTGGCACCGATGTCATAATGCGCCATGGTAACTCCCAGAGTCAACCTAGCCTTCTCCTCACTGTAATAAGATTTTAACGGCTCTAAGATCGATAACATACAATCCTGAAAATCTTTTTTAGTATGTAAATTCATCTTACCAGTACTCCCTCCAGTCTTTTAGCAGTCTCGTCAGTGCCTCCATATAGAAGTAGTCTCCCCAGGAGTTGCACTCATCCACGCCATAATGGTTACAGGTATTGTATGGGGAATGGTTTGAGTAGGTGCTGTGCAGCACCAGTCCGTTGGATTCCTTCGGATCTTTTACGGCATAGTTCGTATAAACAGACTGCATGATCTGTTTTGCCAGAGTAATATAGTGCTCTGCCTCCGTAGGCTCCAGGTATTTCGCCATCTCCAGCATACCGCAGGCTGCGATGGAAGCAGAAGAAGAATCTCTCGGCTGGTCATCACCGTCGGTGAATTCCAGATCCCAGTAGGGCACCAGGTCCTTCGGCAGATGTGCCAGGAAATACTCTGTTACATGACGGAACAGATCGATATATTCTGCTCTTCCGGTATAACGGTAAGCCAGTGCCATACCGTAGACACCCCATGCCTGACCTCTCGCCCAGGCGGAACCGTCGCGGTAACCCTGACAGGTGGCACCATGATCCGGTGCTCCCGTCTTCATATCGAAGAAGAAGGTATGCCAGGTGGAATAATCCTCACGGATCACATTGGCAACAGCCGTATGGATATGCTTCTCCGCGATATCGCGGTACTTCGGATCCCCGGTCTCATCGGATGCCCAGTACAGCAGAGGCAGATTCAGCAGGCAGTCAATGATCAGGCGGTAATTCTCCGGAGCATCCATGGGACCCCATGCCTGAATGAACTCGCCTATGGGATGATAGCGGGTGATCAGCTGGTCTGCTGCCTTGATTGCCGCTTCCCTGCCCTCTTTGCTGCCGGTCAACTTATAAGCTGCCACGCAGGAAGGAGAATAGAGAAATCCCATATCGTGATGATCCACTTCGATCTTATTGTCGATACGGTTCAAAAAGCTCTTTACCTGAACCTCGCCCGCTTTTTTCAGGCGCTCGTCCTGTGAATATTCGTAAGCCAGCCAGATCTCTCCGGTCCAAAAACCGCAGGTCCAGTAATTATTCGGAATGGGCTGGTAGAAGCCATTCTCACTGTATGCATTCTGGAACTGATCGGTAAATTCCGGCAGATCCCGGATCACCTGCTCTGTGGAAAACTGTAATGCATCTTTGATTTCCGCATCTGTAATCAAAGGATACTTTTTTTCATCAAATGTTATCATGATTTTTTCCTTTTCTTATTCTTTTCTTATCCTATCACACAAGCCTGTAACCGCTACCCGGCACAGGCTTGTAAAAATACTTTTTATCCGTTATCCCTTCAGTCCCGTAGAGGCAACACCCTCTACAAAGTATTTCTGCAATACCAGGAATACGACCAGTACCGGGATCAGTGACAATACCGATCCTGCCATGATCAGACCGTAATCGGAAGAATACTGGCTGATGAACATTTTTAATCCCAGCTGAATGGTCTTCTTCTCCTGGCTCTTTAAATAAATCAAGGGACCCAGATAGTCGTTCCATGTAGCCACAAAAGTGAAGATCGTCAGTGTGGACAATGCCGGTTTCGACAGTGGCAGCATGATGCTGGCGTAGATCCGGTACTCACTCATACCGTCGATCCTGGCAGCTTCACACAGATCATCGGGAATACCTTCATAGAACTGCTTCATCATGAATACACCGAATGCGGAGAACGCCTGCAGGCAGATCATAGCCAGCAGCTTATCGTTCAGTCCCATTCTTCTCATCATGATAAACTGAGGTACCATATATACCTGCCAGGGCATTGCGATGGTTGCGATGTATGCCAGGAACAGTCCGTTCTTATGACGGAAGTCCAGTTTTGCAAAAGAGTATGCTGCAAAACTACTGGTCAGTAACTGTAAGAAAGTAACGATCAAAGTTAAGTATACCGTATTTCCCACGAATCTGCCAAAGGGAATCTTCGTCCAGATCTTCAGATAGTTATCCCACTTTGGATTAGCGGGGATCCACACAAAAGGATTCATCTGGAATACTTCTCTATCGCTCTTGATGGATGCGGAAAGCATCCACAGGAAAGGAATAATCATGACCACTGCGATCAGAATCAGAATTGCATATATGATCACTTTGCCCAAAACGGCTTTTTTATGTGCTGATTTCATAATCTTTGCGCCTCCTAACGTTTAACCCTGCCGTACACTTCGATCTGACTCAGTGCCGGGAAGGGGGATGGATCTTCTGCTTTGATCAGATTACAAAGCTCCAGCCAGATGATCTCTTTTTCGGGGATCGGCAGTACATGCGCTCTGCTGCTCTTCTCTAAACAGAACTCCTGCTCACTGCCATCGGAGAATCTTATCATTACCTGCTGCCACCAGTTGTCATGTGGAAAATCGGATCTGGTGTACAACACAATCTTGTCTGCCAGTACCGGTCTGCCGAAATCCAGCTTCAGGGCTGCGTCATCCTGCATATTGATGCCCCAGGATTCGTAGGGCCATTCTCCGTGGGAGCGGTTCGCCCGGACACCGTCGATGGCGTTTTTCGCTGCGAATACACTCTCGCCTCTGGTCTCCACATTAGCTGTCGCATGAGGATAACAGGGAACATCCATATGTTGATCCGCAGGATTCAGTGCCAGGTTTCTGTAGGCTGTGATCTCATCTTCTCTTGCGACTTCTGCATAGAGATAATGTTTATTTCCGGAAAATACCTTGGGGGACATGCTGATCCTTTTCTCCCCGAAGGGAACATAATAGGATACGTTGTCGGTTATGTATACGAAGGCATCTCCCAGTGCATCATCCACCTGTAAATGTACGTGAATATTTTTCTCATCGGTCTCCAGTACGATCCGGTCACCCTCTTCATAGGTGTGGGTGCAGACCAGATCCACAAAATTCTCACCGCTGCTGACGCAGATAGTGTTGCTGTCCTTATCGAGAACCTTCAAAGCCAAGATTGCCATTATGCTTTCTCCCTCTTTGCCTGACCACGGAACTGAATGATGGTTACGAAAAGTACCATGAGGAACAGTACCATTGCTACAGAACTGGAGTAACCCAGATCCCAGTCAATAAATGCTTTCTGGTAGATATAGTATACAAGTACGGTTGCTGAAGTGGTCAGTTCTCCGCTTCCGCCCCCCGCCAGCATGATAGCGATATCGTACACCTTGAAGCAGTTGATGGTCAGCATGACGACTACGAAGAAGGTCGTGGAAGACAACTGCGGCCAGGTCACATAACGGAATTTCTGCCAGGTATTTGCACCGTCCAGACTGGCTGCTTCATACAGTTCAGAGGAGATTCCCTGTAAGCCTGCCAGGTAGATTACCATGTAATAACCCATGTATTTCCATACACTGAACAGAATCATGGAGAACAATACCAGTCCGCCGGTGAACCACTGGGGAAGCTGATCCTGCGGTACATTAAATACATTTAACAGGATGTTGTTCACTGGTCCTTTAGAGGGGTGGAACAGCATTTTCCATACTGCGGTGATTGCTACCAGAGATGCTACATATGGGAAAAAGGAAAGGGTTCTGAAAACGCCTCTTCCTATTACTTTCTGATTTAATACGATAGCCAGTGCCAAGGATGCGATCATGGTCAGAGGCACGGTACCGACACAATAAATAATAGTGTTTTTAAATGCTGCGATAAAGAAGGTGTCTTTCCACAGTCTTGTAAAATTGCTTAATCCTGCCCACTGGATCGGATTACTTCCGTCCCACTTCATAAAGGCAAGAGCAAAGGCAAAGATAATGGGGATCAGGGTAAATACGCAGAAACCGATAAAGTTGGGTGCAATAAAGGAGTATGCCACCAGATCTCTTTTGGTTTGACGGCTTAATTTCCGCATAACAATTCTCCTCTCGAACGCTTTTGATAAAAAAGGGGCCGTAGGTACGACCCCCTTGTGTCTTATGGAACTTACTGAGCCTGAATGTCAGCTACCGCCTGATTCATTGCTGCAATACCGTCATCAATGCTCATCTCACCGGTCATGATACTTCCATGATAGGAATCCAGGGCAGAGTTGATCTCAGATACGTTGGGAGCGTAAGGAACTTCCAGGTACAGATTGGATACGGTCAAAGCTTCTTTGCTGGCTTCATCGGTGGGGAATCCTTCCAGTCCGGAGATCATGTCTACTACCTCGTCGGTCATCATTGCAGGGAAGTTACCGCTGGATGCCATAACTGCTGCGCCTTCTTCGCCACTTACCCACTTAACGAAATCCCAGGATGCATCAGGCGTGTCACTTGCAGTGGTAACAGCCAGACCGGTAATAGTACCAAGAGTAGAACCTGCTTCTACACCATCGGCATGAGGATACTTAACGATACCCCAGTTGCCACACAGGCTAGAATCATACTCGCCGGATTTTAAATTGGTGATCATGGTTGCAATAAACCAGGAACCCATATTCATCATTGCTACATCTCCACCGGAGAATGCTGCGGAATAATGTAAGCCTTCGGTCTTCAGATCCGTGTATTTTCTGCATACGCCATCAGCTTCTTCGTTCAGAACCATCTCGTAATAAGGCTTGAAGAAATCATAGTTTCCATCCAGAATAGTATGCTTACCATCCAGAACACCGAACAGCTGAACTGCACTTCTCCATGTGTGATAATGAGCACCGTATACCTGAGAACCGAAGGTGGTATCGGTCATCTCTCTTGCCAGAGCATCATACTCATCAAAGGTCATATCGTTGGTAGGATAAGCAACACCCTTAGCATCGAACAGATCCTTATTATAGAACAGTACCCAGAAGTCATTTCTGAAAGGCAGTTCATACAAGCTTCCGTCTACGGTTACCTGATCGGTAACACCCGCATATTTGCTTAAATCTACGCCATCCTTGGAGATGTAATCATCTAATGCGAGGATGGATCCCTTCTGTACCAGAGTTGCATATCCGGGTACATCCTTGATGGTTACAACATCGAAGTCGGATCCGCTGCCGGACAACTCGGTTGCCAGAACGGTCATGTAATCGGTAGAACCAAGGTCTACCATCTCAATGGTTACACCGGGATGAGATGCTTCATATGCGTCCTTGATATCTCCCCAATACTGTGTGGTCTCCTGATCCCAGATAGCCCACTTTAAAGTAACTTCTTCTGCGGGTACGGCTTCGGTAGAAGCTGCTGCCTCGGTAGAAGCTGCTGCAGGTGCATCTGATGTAGAAGCTGCGTTGCCGTTGTCGGAGCTGCCGCATCCTGCAAGCATGGTAGTCATCATTGCTGCTGTCAGTACTAAACTTAATACTTTCTTTTTCATGTAAACCCTCCTGTTAATACATACTGTTATAGCTCTGATCCCGGATCCGTTTCGTATCGGTTCCTTGACTGTAACTAAAGTATAGCGAAAATGGTTCGGACATTACATGGAAAAATTTATTATATAATTCACATTTTTTTATAATTTCTTTATCTTTTTTCTGAAAGTGCTTTCTAAAAATGTACTTTTTTATTTTAATATGCACTTTTTTTAGCATCTTGGTTTTCCAACTACCTTTTTTCTCCTGTTATGTTATACTGAATGCATGAAAAAGACTGTATATCACTCAAAAAGCATACGGAATCGCATACTTATTTTCACTCTGAGTGCCATTTTAGGCATGTGCCTGTTGATCAGCGTGTTCAGCTACTATATTTTCCGACACTATTTGCAGAACACTCTGATCCAGTCCACCGAGACCAGCCTGCGGCTGTTGTCGGAATCCATGGACTCCAGTATCAACGATGTCTATCGTCTGGTTCGTTATTGTCAGACGGATTCCTCGATTGCCAATTATATTGAGCACAATCCGAATCCCGGCTCCGTTCTGTCTGTATCTACTTATGATTCTTTTGCCGAAGAGTGCAGCCGAAACGGTGCTTATAATTACATGCCGCGAATCGCCGTTGTCTCACAGGCGCATTATCTGCAGGTAGTTGCTACCACTTATTCCTCCACTGCAGATCTGGCAGTGCAGATACCGCTCCTTCCTTATTATGAAGAATTACTGACAGCGGATGATTATGATTTTTCTACCGGTATTATTTCAGATCCTTTTCACCGGGCCGGACGTAAAGTGCTCCCCATCATTCGTCCCATTACCTATCAGTATAATAACAAGCAGGCGGGCTATTTATTTATAGAAGTATCTACCGATCTATTTACTGTTCCGCTAAAAGATTACAGCTGTCCCGATGACAGTTATCTCTATCTTACGATTGCGGATCACACTTATATATATGAAGACAATGGATTGCGGGAATTCACACCGGAATACAGCCTGTCGCAGGATATGAGTAATTATTCCCTCACCGGAGACACGCAGATTTCCCGGATTCACAGTCAAACAAAGGGCGAACAGATTCTGGTCACAACCCCTTTGGATATGCCAGACTGCTACTTAAGCCAGAGCATATCCCACGCAGAGCGTACGAATCAGGCCATTTTATTTCTTGGAATCCTCACCTGCATTCTGATCGGCATTCTATCCATCGGCGTGATTCTGATGCTTTTGATGAACCGCATGATCACGGTTCCTGTGTCCCACCTGCAATCGCGGATGAAACGGATCTCCCAGGGAGATTTCTCCAGAGATCCTTCTATTGAATGGAATCATGAGCTTGGAGACATTGGTCGCGGAATCAATGATCTGTCGGAAAATGTATCTCATCTGATGGAACGGCGTCTGGAAGACGAAAAGCAGAAACAGGATCTGGAATATAAAATGCTACAAAGCCAGATTAATCCCCATTTCCTATACAATACACTGAACTCCATCAAATGGATGGCAACGATCCAGGGTGCCAACGGCATCTCCGAGATGACCACTTCTCTGTCCCGCCTGTTGAAAAGCATTTCCAAAGGCACCAGCCTGTTGATCGATATTCGGGAAGAGCTGTCGCTGCTTGAAAATTATTTTACCATCCAAAGTTATCGCTATGGCGGCACGATTTCCATGGATATACAGGTAGATGAGGAAAGTCTGTACAATAGTGAGATTATTAAATTTACCTTACAGCCTTTGGTGGAAAACGCCATTTTTCACGGGATCGAGCCCAAAGGCTCTGCCGGACATATTCAGATCCATGTAGGCTATGAAGTCGCTGATGCCACTGACAGGATCCGGATCGATGTGACGGATGACGGCGTCGGCATGACCGCAGAGAAATCCGCTCAGATCTTAAGCTCCAACGACGACAGCTCGGCAGATTTCTTCCGGGAGATCGGTGTAAGCAATGTACACAAGCGCCTGCAATATCAGTTCGGCACAGAGTACGGTATTACCATAGAGAGTAAAGAGGGCGAATATACCACCATGTCCATTCATATTCCCAACTGTCCTCTGGAACAAAGGCAGGCATAAAAGGAGTTATTATGTATCAACTGTTAATTGTAGATGATGAACCTCTGGTTCAAGCAGGAATCCGTTCCATGCTGAACTGGAACGAAATGAATATCGATATCTGCGGTACCGCCATGAATGGTCAGGCGGCGCTAAAGATCATTGAGGAGACATCACCGGATATTGTCATCACGGATATCAAAATGCCCGTCATGAATGGGCTGGAGCTGGCAAAAGTTTGCAGAGAGCGCTACGGGGAAAACAGTCCCTACTTTATCATCCTCACCAGCTACGAAGATTTCCAGATGGCAAGGGATGCCCTGTCTTATCAGGTCTCAGATTATCTGGTGAAGCTGGAGCTGACTCCGGAAGTGCTGAAAAACGCCATCGACCGAGTCATTACTCAGATCTCGCAGTCCCGCAAAAAGCAGATGTCTGCCGTAAATATTCACCCTTTTTACGACAAATTTCTGATCAGTCTTCTGCATGACCTGTTTGAATCGGAAGAACAATTCCTGCTACAAAGCAGGGATCTGAACCTGAATTTTGAATATGGCTCTTATGTCTGCTGTTATGGTGAAATCATAAGTCCCCAGGCAGATCAGCTGACCACGGAAAAACAGATGCCTCTGTTCACCAGTTCCCTGCAGATGATCCGGGAACTGGGTGCAAAATATCTGCCTCTCTATGCGCTGTCACTGGATCTGCGGCATTTTGCCCTGATCTTCTGTTTTTCGGATACGGCGGATACAGGGGACTATGTAGAAAGTCTCACAGACATTCTGCAAAGCATCAGCGACACTCTGCAAAACTATTATAACGTTACTCTTCGCTGTGGCATCGGTACCCCGGTCCAGACACCCGGTACGATCTGTGATTCCTACCAGTATGCGAGACAGACTTTCCAAAATACCGATGCAGATACTTCCATTGCCGCTTTTGATATGGATCATTCCAGAGAGAACGTCCGGAAACCCTTTAATATCAGCCTGTTCAAAAACGATCTCACCAGGGCTTTTGAGGAATACGATCCCGATATTCTGCGAACCACGATTGGGTCTCTCTGTGACCTGTTCCGGGATCATCCGGGACATTACGTGCAGGCTCTGGATGCCGCCAGCAATATCCTATATCTGTCCATTTCACTGTTGCAGGACGGCGAATCCATCGTCTCCGGCTTCTTCGCCGATGATCCGGACGGATACCGCTCCCTGTATAAGCAGTCCAACGTGGATCATGTGATCCAGTGGCTGCAGTCCTTCTGTGATAAGCTGTGCGAACTGTTCCAAAACCGCAGAAAAGACTACAAGAACCACATCGTGACTAATGTGCGCAAATACATCAACGAGCATGTGAACGAACGGTTGTCACTGAATGAAGTAGCCGCTGTCTTCGGCATCAGTCCGAATTACTTAAGCCAGCTGTTCAGCAAATACAACGATACCGGCTTCAGTGAATATATCAACATCTGCAAAGTCACAGAATCCAAACGGCTGCTGGAGGAAGAAAATATGAAGGTCTACGAAGCCGCGGAAGCACTGGGATTCGAGAGTGCCTTTTATTTCAGCAAAGTATTCAAACGGGTGGAGGGCGTCTCCCCCACGGAATACATCAACAATAAATTTAGTTAGCTCCCATTATAGAAGACACGTTAAATGTGTATGAATTACGGAATTGACAGAAAGGTACCATTATGGAAATGAATTTGCAGGCCGGAACTATTGAAAAACCTTTTTTGAAAGCAGCAATTGCTTTTCGCGGGGACATCCACCCTCTTCAACCATTCCCAAAGGCTTCTGCCCGGGAAGCATATGAAACACTGCCTGCTGCACTGAAAAACCGGCTGGTTAAGATGGGGGAATCCCGACTAAACTATGCATTCCCGGTGATCCGCGCCACAGATTATATGCGTTTTAAAAGAGATGGTGACCGCACTGCCTTTGAAGCGCTCTATTTTGGCAAACGCAATGCCTTAAATGATCTGATTCAGGCAGAATGTGTGGAACATAAAGGACGTTTTCTGGACGATATTATCAACGGTATCTACTCTATCTGCGAAGAGAGTGCCTGGCAGCTTCCGGCGCACAATTCCTATATCCGGGATACTCCGCAGCTCATTCTGCCGGATGTGACCAGACCTGTCATGGATCTGTTCGCCTGCGAGACCGGGGCTTTGCTTGCCTGTGTGGCTTATCTACTGGAGGAGGAATTCAATGCTGTCAGTCCTTTTGTGCTGACCTGCATTGAGGATAACCTGAAACGCAGAATTCTGCTGCCTTATCTGACCGCACATTTCTGGTGGATGGGACATGACGATGAGCCTATGTGCAACTGGACCGTATGGTGTACACAGAATGTACTGCTGACCACGTTCCTGATGCCCTGGAGTGAAAAGATGTCCTCCAAGCTGGCTGCTCCGGTGCGTGCCCTTACCGGGGATGCTCCGTTGTTCCTGCCGGAGAATACGTCTGACACAGTTGTCACATTGCAGGCGATTCTGCGTAAAGCTGCTGAAAGCTGTGATTATTTTCTCAAGGATTACGGCAACGACGGCTGCTGTGAGGAGGGTGCCCAGTACTACCGTCACGCGGGACTGTGCCTGTACGGTGCCATGACAGTGCTTAACACCGTTACGGGCGGACATTTTTCCTCACTGTTTCAGTGGGATAAAGTGAAAAATATTGCAGCATATATTTTAAATGTGCATGTAGATGATAAATACTATTTTAATTTTGCCGACTGCTCTCCTATAGCCGGTCGTGCCGGAGTACGGGAATATCTCTTCGGCAAAGCCACCGGGCAGGAGGATCTGTGCCTGTTTGCCGCGAAAGATTTCCAAGCAGGTCAGGGGCAACTTATTACTGATGAAGTAAATGGTGGGAATCTGTTCTATCGGATGCAGACCGTATTCTATTATGAAGAGCTGATGCACCGGGATACTTCCGCTACACTTCCTCACCGGGATGTCTATTACCCCAGTGTCGGACTGTTCCTCGTTCATTCCAATACAATGGATCTGGCGGTAAAAGCCGGTGACAACGCTGACAGCCATAATCACAACGACACAGGAAGCGTTACGCTGTACAAAAATGGTCTGCCGGTTCTCGCAGATATCGGTGTAGAGACCTATACGCAGAAGACTTTTTCTTCCAGACGCTACGAGATCTGGACGATGCAGTCGAGCTATCACAATCTGCCGACAATCTGTGGCTTTGACGAGCATGATGGCGCGGAATACCGTGCGCAAGATGTAACTGCGGATCTCACTGGAACAAATCCTTCGATCTCCATGGAGCTTGCCACCGCTTATCCTGTTGGCGAGATGCAGGCTAAAGGTACGATTTCCGGTGTGCTGACCTACCGGCGCACTGTGACGCTGAAGAAACCGGAAAATACGGTCATTCTGGAAGATCATACGAATACAGGGGACGTCATATTGAATTTTATTACGTATACCAATCCCACCTTACAGGATTCGGCTATGGGTACAGATGATGACGCTACGTCCGCTGCATTGACTGGTGCTCTCACGGTCGGTGAAGCCACGCTTCTCTGGGCGGGGGCAGAGCTGCTTGCAATCGAGACTCTCCCCATTACCGATGCCCGCCTAAAAACCGCATGGGATCACGACCTCTACCGGATCCGGTTAAAGATGTCGGGGGAAGATTTCCGGTTGACCGTGAAATAATACAATTTTAAAAAAAAAATAACATATTTCTATAAATAATCACATGGCATTCCCGCCTTTTCGACCCTATAATAAGCATAAAACTGCGGAACATAGGGCAAAAGGAGGAAATGCCATTGTTATATCCAAAAATGAATCATGCACGCTCGCTGACTGATCTCGGCGGCATCTGGCGATTTAAACTCGGGGATGAAACCGAACCGGGAGAGATCTGGAACTCCCCGCAGGAAATGGAGCTGATCTCCGTTCCGGCTTCCTATAATGACCAAAAGGACGATCCCGCTTACCGGAATCATTACGGCTGGGCGTATTACGAACGTACCGTAGAGTTTCCTGCGTTTCTCTATAAACAGAGTGGGCAGCGCCAGGTACTGCGCTTCGACGCAGTAACCCACACCGCCAAAGTATATCTGAACGGCAAACTGATTTTGACACATAAGGGCGGATTTCTCCCGTTTGAGGTGGAGATTACTGATCTGTTGCCTGAAAATGGACAGATTACGATCGGCGTCGCCGTCGACAACCGGATCAGCCACAGCACTCTGCCGGTAGGCAACGAGGACAATATCGCCTTTTTCGGCTCCGATAACCCCGGAATTCCCAGCGTGGAGGCTGCAAAAATATGGCGTAAAAAGCAGAATCTGCCGAACTTTGACTTTTTTAATTTTGCGGGCATCAACCGTCCGGTGCGCATATACAGTACACCGGCTTCCTATATCGAAGATATCACTCTGGTTCCGTCTCTGGATGGCGATACCGGAATTTTAGACTATCGTATCGTAACGGCAGGAGTCGATACCGATACTCCTGTCCGGTTGAAAATCATGGATGCTAACGACAACTGTGTGACGGAAGCTGCGGGGAGCGTCGGACAGCTTCACATTCCACAGGCCAACCTCTGGTGGCCTTATCCGGGTACTCCTTATCTGTATCAGGCGAAGGTATATTATGGAGAAGACTGCTATACAGAAGAGTTCGGTTTCCGCACGGTAGAAGTCAAAGGGACAAAGTTTCTGATCAATGGAAAGCCCTTTTATTTCAAGGGCTTCAGCAAGCATGAGGATTCGCCGTTTCACGGAAGAGGGCTGGATCTGTGCCTTGATGTAAAAGATATCAATCTGCTGCACTGGATGCACGCCAATTCCTTCCGCACCAGCCATTATCCCTATGCAGAGGAAATTTACCGGCTCTGCGACCGGGAAGGCATCGTTATCATCGATGAAACACCGGCGGTCGGCATCGGTGCCGGGGAAAGCTGTGATCCCTATAAAACATTCCCAATCCGGGAGCACCATGAACAGGTATTGCGGGATCTCGTCGCACGGGACAAAAATCACCCCTGTGTTGTCATGTGGTCCATAGGAAACGAACCGGATACCGAACATTTTCCGGAATCCGCTTATGATTACTGGCATTCCCTCTATGAGCTTACCCATAAGCTGGATCCCCAGAACCGCCCGGTAACCTTCGTCTGCTGCCAAAATAATTATGAGCGGGATCTTGTAACCCGAACGATGGACGTCGTCTGCCTCAACCGCTATTACGGCTGGTACAACCTCTCCGGCGATCTGGAAGCAGCCTCCTACGCCTGGAATATGGAACTGGATTTCTGGGAAACAATCGGCAAACCCGTAATGATGACCGAATACGGTGCGGATACCCTCGCTGGTCTCCATAACTGCTCGCCGGAGATGTGGAGCGAGGAATTCCAGGTGGAATTCTACAAAATGTACAACAAAGCCTTCGACGGAAGAGATTTCTTCATTGGCGAACACGCATGGAATTTCGCCGATTACGCGACATTACAAGGCTGTATGCGCGCCGACGGCAACCGCAAGGGCATCTTCACCCGAGAACGCCGCCCTAAGATGATCGCCCATTACTTCCGAGAAAGATGGGATAAGATACCGAATTTTGGATATAAAACAAGCAGCGGTGCGTGATGCATCGCTGCTGTTTCACTATTGAAGTGCACTCAGATCAATCGAATAGATATATTCTTCTATTTTCTCTTTTTCCAGAAAACCAATCATGTAAATCGGCAGATATGCGATTTTCCCTTGAGTACTGATATTCTTATTGCAGAATACAAACGCCTGCGGAATTGCATATCTTTCATCTTTCAATACAATTTTTGTCTTGTTATAATGCGATCTTGAATACCGCTTTTTTCACTTTCCCTGCTTCGCCCGCCCGGACACAAGGCTTATGTGCCTCTCCCGGAAGAAGTATCGCCAGTTCCCCTGCACGCAGATCCAGCAGGGATGCTTTGCCATCCTTCCAGAACCTAATATCTGCCTTCGGATCGTACTCAGTATCTGACATGGGAAGTGGCTGCTCTGTTACCCAAATCTGCTCCCTTCCCTGTAGAATACACTGGATATCCGCATATCTTTTATGTGTCTCAAAACGACAGTCCCCATAGGACTTTGTCTCGTACTCCTGAATACTGACGTAGATCCGTTCCCCGTCAATCTCATATTTTCCGCAGGGCAGAGCCGCCAGTTCCTGGGCGTTTACATATTCGCTTATTTTCTCCATGCACTCTACCGGTATTCCAACTAGGGAATACTGTGGCAGAGCGTCCATATATCCTTTGACCATTGCTTATCCTTCCGGCGGTATTATTTGTACATGGGACCGTATGCGGCACAGGCACGATAATCCTGTCCTTCTTTATCCATTCCAAATGCGTTCCAGGATGCCGGACGGAAAATTTTCTCCTCCGGCACATTGTGCATGCTGACCGGAATACGCAGCATGGAGCACAAGGTGATCAGATCGGCACCCACATGTCCATAGCTGATGGCTCCATGATTGGCTCCCCAGTTGTTCATAACATCATAGGCACTCTTGAAGGGTCCCTCTTTTCCGTTGCATCTGGGTGCAAACCAGGTGCAGGGCCAGGTGTAATCGGTACGCTTCCATAAGATATCTGTCACTTTTTCCGGCAGCTTCACCGTCCAGCCTTCTGCGATCTGTAAGGTGGGGCCGATGCCTTTGACCAGATTCAGACGGATCATTGTCACAGGCATCTGTGCCTCTGTCACGAAGCGGGAGGAATAACCGCCTCCGCGGAAATAGCCGAAGTCTGCCTCACTCCAGGTCGTTGCCTCCAGCATTGCCTTCTGATCTTCTTCCGTCACCTCGTACCAGGGCTTCATGACAGAGTTACCCTCTGCATCCCTGGCCTGTCCACTGGCATCCAGACATGCCGCACCGGAATTGATCAGATGGATAAATCCGCCTGCTTCCTTCGCCACTCCTTCGACTTCGTAGCCGGCTGCCTTCTTCACAGCCTCCGGACTCCAGTAAGTACGGACATCCGCAAAGATCTGTGCACGGTTGGTCAGAAGCTTCAAAAACAGCATTCCCAATCCGTTTAATACATCGTTTTCCGTTGCGAGAATATAAGGCTCTCTTGCGCCGTTCCAGTCAAAAGTAGTATTCAGCATTGCCTCGGCAAAATCCGTATTGGGATAGTAATCCGTCCACTGTCTCTGTCCCTGGAAGCCTGCGGCAATGGCATTGTGTCCCACCATTTCCTCTTCTCTTCCGGCGGGTAATTTGTCATTACCGTTCATCAGATCCTTGATGATGCACATGGTCTTTACAACGAATTTCCAGTCCTCTTCCTTCTCTTCGGGAGTCTTCCGGATCTCCGCAGGATTCTTGTCCAGTCCGTCCGGACAATGCTCCCTCGTCCACTTATAAGCCTTCTCAAATTCATCCTTGTCATAAATATCCTGCTGAATACGGCGTAAAATCTCCACTTCATCCACGGATTCCACACGCATTCCCAGATATTCCTCAATGAATGCAGGATCAATAATGGATCCACCGATACCCATACAGATAGAACCGATCTGCAGATAAGATTTTCCTCTCATGGTAGCCACGGCCACGGCTGCTCGGCCGAAACGCAACAGCTTCTCCTGCACATCTTCCGGAATCTCGACAGCATCCGCTTCCTGTACATCATGTCCATAGATGCCAAACGCAGGCAGTCCCTTCTGGGCATGTGTTGCCAATACGGATGCAAGGTATACGGCACCGGGTCTCTCCGTACCGTTAAATCCCCAGACACCCTTAATCGTGTTAGGAGACATATCCATGGTTTCCGCACCGTAGCACCAGCAGGGGGTCACGGTCAGAGTAATGGCAACGCCTTCCGATTCAAAAAAGTCCGCACATTCTGCCGCTTCTGCCACGCGTCCGATGGTGGTAGGTGAGATCACTACCTTTACCGACTCTCCGTTGCTGTAACGAAGATTTTCTTCGAACAGCTTTTTGGCAGAAGAAGCCATATTCATGGTCTGTTCTTCCAGCGAGCCTCTTACATTCAGATAACCACGTCTCGCATCGATCACGGGACGGATTCCGATCACCGGATATTTTCCTATGTATCTGTTTTCAGCCATATTGTCCTCTTTTCTGCGCTGCCTCTTTCTTTTTCATTTCCTTGTTCTGCCTCTGCCATGGGACTGCGGCAGCAGCGCCGGTGCAGTCCTAAGGTCTCCTAGCGGGCAATTCCCAGTTCATCCTCTACCTCTGCTGACAGGCGGATAAGCTGCTCTGCTTCCATCCGCTGTGCGACCGTCAGTTTCTTCCAGTCTACTCTTCTGCTGTGCAGTGTCATGGGAACTCCCATCTTCTGTAATGCATATTTCGCATTCACGGGATAGTTGCTGTTCTCGATCAGGGAGCACATGGTCAGCAGATCTGTCAGTTTCCGGGCTTTCTCAGGCTGTGCGGCATAGTTTTTGCACAACCAGCTGTACAGTCTCGGATGGAAATTCGCCATGACTCCGCTGTATCCGGCGGCTCCCTCCTGCAATGATTCCAGTAAGGTCGCAGTATTGGCATTGTAAAGCTTCAGATTGCTTCCCTGGATCAGCTGCAATTTTTCGCTCATGCTCGCCATATCGCAACTGGTATCTTTCAGAAAGTAGAATCTCTCACTGTCTACCAGGAACTTCACCACTTCTTTGCTCAGCACTCTCTTGTAGGGATAAGGACATTCATAAAATCCAAGTGGGATATCCTTCGGAAGCTGTTCCATCAATGTCTGCAGCCTTTCGATCATCACCTGATCGGATTCCTGCTGTGCAGCAGGTCTGTTGGAGATCAGGATCAGTGCGTCGATTCCGGTATCTGCCATGCGCTTCAGTTCTTCCGCCTGATCCTCAATGGAATCAGAAATATGTCCGGATGCAATCACCGGTTTTCCGTTGGCATACTTCTTCACAGCCGCTGCGATTTTACAGCGTTCTTCCAGTGTCAGCTGGAACATTTCGCTGGACTGACATACCGCAAACAATCCATCACAGTCATTTTCAAAATACCATTCGGTCAGTTTCTCCAGCGCTGGATAGTCAATTTTATTGTCCTCTGTATAAGGAGTCAGCATCACCGGCCATACTCCATTAGGAAATTCATTTTTCATTGTTGCTCCCATCTGCCCGCCCCGCGGACTTCTTTATTTGTATCTTACCTTTCTATCAGTACCGGTGCCTTAAGGATTCCGTAGGGTTCCACCTTATATTCCGGTGTATATTTTTCACCGCTGGTACGAAATACAGAATCATTCGTCACTTCCGGTCTGCCTCCTGCGAGATGAAAAGGACCGAATAAATTCCGCAAAGAACTGTATATTTCTATCTCAAGGTGATTGTCACCTTCTTCTAATGCCTCTGTAATATCAATCATTCCGGCTGCTCTCCAAGGAATTTCATAGAAAGCCCTTCCCAGTCTGACCGTAGCGCAGGTACCCTTAAAATCTTTCAATTTCAAATAAATCCGGCTATCCGGTCTCTTTTTACAGTGTGGATTCCATCGGAAATCATACAGATATTTGACGCTGCCTGCATAATGGTACAATCCCTGAGCCGTCCAGTCTCCGATCAGCAGTGCTGTCGGCTGTTCTGTAATCTTCCGTTCCGTATTTACGCCGAACTCTCCGCAGAGATAACAGTTTTCCAGTTCCATGGAATTACGATAACGGCAGATCAGCAATAGCCTGTTCTCTCCTTCTGCCCAGCCTGGAAGTGGAATCCTCTTGATCCCTCTGTCATACAGGCATCCCGTGATCCGCTGTTCCACCGGCTGTCTGTTCAGATAGATCTGAAAATTTTCTGGATGTTCGATTGCAAGCTCCGTGTAGCCTGTAATTTTTTTCACCGTCTCAAATGTAAATTCCAGTGAGACTTCCGTTCCGTCCGCAGGATGAGGTTCTCTTACCCAACGGTAACGCTGTTCTTTTCCAAGGGCTGCTATGGAGCGCATTCCCAATCCGGTGCGGATCTGTTCCTGTGCTTCCCAGACCTGCATAGGTTCTGACCAGTGCCCCTCCTGTATGCGGTATCTGCAGCTATCCAGAGTATACAGGTTAGGATCGGTCAGACGGATCACTGTCCGTTCCGGCAGCACCTGAAGTTCTGTTTCGTCAGCCTCTGCAGGCACTACGCTTGCGCCAGCTGATTTTTCGGCGTTTTTCTCCATTTTCTCCAGGAAAAACAGGCGCGAAGTCTGCGCTTCCAGCCGTATCGGAAAAACGATCTGCCCCTGTCCGGTGACAGCCTCCACCGTCTTATGAGTTCCGGTGAGTGCGTCCCACTCTTCTACAGAAGCTTCCAGGGGTACGTGAATCTCTACCTCACAGGCTTCCGTCCGGTGATAGTTTGTCACGAACAAAAGCTGTCCTTTTTCCATAAACTTCTGCAATGCGATACAGCGGGTTTCTTCCCTGTCGCCGTTCCGGATACTTACCGTCCGAGCTCCCACATCTTCCAGTGCTTTTATAAGTTCCTCATCACTATTTACCGCAACACAATTTTTTGCGGTAAACAGTTCTGCCGGAAGATTGCTTTCCATGGCATCCAGTAGAACCGGTCCCGGATTAGTCACGATCAACTGACCGCCCTGCTTCACAAATTCTTTCAAAAGTCGGTATGTACTGCTCAGCATGGTGCCAATCTTCGGCAGCACCACTGTCCGGTACTGCATTTTCCCCAGGATCAATCTGCCCTGTTCTACAGATCCGTGTTTCGCCATCAGAATCTCATCCCCCAGATCGGGGTCCAGATGATGATTGCAAAGTTTTTCCAGTAGCGCATTATATTGCCATCCGTATTCGTTGACCTTCTGCAGATCCCGTTCCCTGCGACGCACAGGATTGCCGTAGGGACTGGCCCCCATCATGCTCCATGCCGTAGTCGCCGGATGCAGTAACAGATACTGCTGACTGGGAGAACCTTCTTCCAGCGCAGCACTCAGCCGTCCAAAATAGTCCTCCACCACATGGTCCCTGCTCCACCAGGGAATATTGTAGCCGAAACCCGGAGGACAGTCTCTCTTCCTGCCACCGGTCAGGGAATATAATGACAGGTGCTGGCACCTCTTATTCACACCCAGTGCGTATTGCCAGTCTCCGATATGCCGCTGTCCTTCGAAGGTAAAATCCCATCCAGTCACGCCATAAGTCTCAGAGATGACATTCTTTTTTCCCATCTGGTGTGCCACGCTGACGCATTGTTTCACTGTAAGAAATTCGTCCGTCTTGTCCTGAAGTATATCCACTCCGGGAATATCCTCATATTCATACAGCGGCATTGTTGCTCCGCTGACTCTGGTAGACAGTCCCAGCTTATCCTCCTGAAGAAAATGTCCTGTCATAAGCAGATGATGTTCTCTGCACCATGCGGCAATCTGTCCGGAATAATTCTCACTGAACCGCAATGTGATGGCATGCCAGTAGTCATGTCTTATCTTCGCACTGCCCTCTCCTTCGAAGAAAAATAGTGGGATTTTGTCAATCGGATCATAGCCGTTCTTCTCCCGGAAATAATCTGTGAATCCGTAAGTCCAGGGAATCCAACTACGGTCTGCCCCAAAAGCAGAATGTGTGTCTGCCAGACTGGGTTCATCTGTAAAAATTCCCGGAATCGTTTTCCCGAATTCCTCTCCAAACCGTTCCAAATATTTATCATGGGTCAGATGCAGGAATCTCTGTACCGTATCCGGATTCAGATTGTCTACCGGTGTTTCCCCGTTGAACCATTCACTTTTTGCCGATATTTCCAAACGTAAAATGAGAAATACCTGCCGGCATCCGGGGTGCTGTTTTTTCTCTTCCGGCTCCGGAATTTTTGTCATGGCATTCTCCAGCCGCTTCAGAAAATAAATGGCATCTCCCTGTACCAATGCGGTAAATACTGCAATAAGATGTTCTTCCTTCCATACCGCAGAGTCACAGGTGTCGCATACCTGCAGGGTCAGTCCTTTCAGACGATAGGCATCTCCTCCGGCTGCCACCATTCCTCCGGCATTACCGGAAGGCCAGCGGTCATCATCATACAGCCAGGCCGATATGCCCAACTGTTTTGCTTCATCTACCGCTACCTCCACGCAGTCCATCCACTCTCTGCCCAGATAGGGAGTCTCCAGACCATCCCGAGAGTGAATGAAGAATCCTCCGACCCCCTGCTCATAAAGCTCTCTCACCTGCCGTCTGACTTCTTCCGGAGTCATTTCCGCATTCCAGGACCAAAAGGGAGTTCCTCGGTATTCTCTTGCCGGATTCTGAAATTTTCTGTAGATATCTTCCTTTGTCCTGCTGTCCTTCATAATCAGTCCTCTAATGTAAAGCTCACATACACGATCTTTTCCCGTTTCCATGTATAAGTGATCATAATCTTATTGTCGTCATTGCAGATTACGGAAGGATAACAATAGTCGCCTCTCTGATCCTCTAATGTACAGATGATCTCGAAGGTCTCTCCGTTGTCTCTGGACAACGCAACGCTGAGCGGGGTTCTCGGTCCCTTGTAATAACCGGGCAGATTCTCTCTGGGATTATAGACTAGCACAAGATCTCCATTCTTTAATTTGACCAGATCGATACCGCTGTTATTGTTGGGAAGTCCGGTATCATATGCCAGACACCAAGTTCTTCCGCCATCCTCGGAATCGCTGCGGATGATACGGGAGCTGCTGCTGCGGCAAAGCATATGTACTTTTCCGTCCCGATCCTCCCAGAGGGTAGGCTGAATGATCCCTTTTCCGTAGATATAATGTCTGTCATAAGGTCTGTCGATCACCTGCACATTATGAACGCCCTTATCTGTGATCGCCAGTCTGTGCAGCGGCACCAGATCGCTTCTCTCCCAGGTGCGGCAGTCATCTTTGGAGATATCCACGAATCCGTCCCACAATTCCCCTTCCAGGGATCCGGGAGCCAGTACGGTGCCGTCACTTAACCGGATAGGTTTATTCTTGACAGGGCCTCTTCCCCCGATATCTCCTGGTACCAGTTCCTGCGGCTCTGAGAAGGTGTGTCCTTCATCTTCACTTTCCATATACCAGGTCACCCATTCCGAGATCAGCTTTCCAACCTTATAGAAAAGAATGACTTTTCCATCTTTCTTACGGAAAAGTACGGGGTTCCACATGGCAACTCCTCTTACATCCGCTACCTTTACCGGTTGTCCCCAGCCATCCTTATCACGTATTGCTGTCCAGATCGCTACATCCGGATTCTTTTCCCATGCACCGCCGAACCATGCTGCCAGAATGCCGCCGTCCTTTAATTCCAGCAGTGTTGAGGCATGGGCACTGTCAAAAGGTTTATTGTCATCTGTGATAAATTCCTGTGTATAATTTGTAATTTTCATACTGTCAGTCACACCTTCCATTGCCTGATTCTCTCTTTTTAGCAGAATGAACGGGTAACCTGCCCGTTCACTCTGTGTTATGTTCTGTTACTTTCCTTTGTCCGATGACCTATTTGGTTTCTGCTACGGCACGGGCTTCTGCGTCATTCCACAGCTGCTCCAGTTCTCTTACGCCCATATCCTCAGCCTTCTTGATCAGAGCATCCCAGTTGTCGATGGATTCCTTGCCGGTAATGTACTTATCGTATTCCTGTGTGAAGAAGGTATCCAGATCAGTGGTCAGTTCTTTCACACGGTCTGCCTCTTCGGTAGTAAAGGAAGGTGCAATGTGAGGCTGTACATAAGCGTCATCCTCATTGATGATCTTCCAGTAATCTTCTGTCAGATCGGACCAGCTTCCGGTGATCATCTGGATCTCACGCTGGGTCTTAATGTTGCATGCATACATGGAGAAGTCCAGCTTGCCTGCACCGATATCTGTCCAGCATGCATAGTAGTCAGAAGGAGATGCATCCTTGAACTGCTTTACATAATCGGAAATATATTCTGCCTCGCCGTCTGCGTTGTACTGGAAGGTCTCACCCTCGATACCGTAGTTGGTAATATCGGAAGCCTCCATGGAGTACATCCAGTCGATAAACTTAATGATCTGATCTTTGTTCTTTGCATTTGCATTGATTGCATACAGCTTACCGAATCTTGTATCGTAGGATACGGCACGTCTCTCGCCCAGGCTGTTCTCGGGAATCGACAGTACCTGGAAAGTAGCATTCTCGTTACCGTCGATCTTACGCAGTTCGTTGGTGTAGTTCTGACCAAATCCACTGTTATCTACAAAGAAGAAGGACTGACCACTGCTGCACTTGGTCGTCATGGAATCAGAATCGGTAGTTGCATATTCCTGATCCAGAACACCGGTGGTATATGCCTTGTTCAGGAACTTCAGAACTTCTTTGAAATTGGTATCTGCAGGACCGTATACATACTTGCCCAGATCCTCATCCCAGTACATACCGGAACTTGCGGATACAGAACCGAAGCCGGAGCCTAACATATAGGAAGTGGTCTTTAACAGGTTAGCAGTTCCCTTTCTGATTGCCCAGGGAGTGCTGTCAGGATAGATCTCTTTTAACTGTGCTAAGGCATCCAGCACTTCATCCCATGTGGTAGGAGTTGCAATGCCGTTCTCTTCCAGAAGGTCGGTACGGATTACGGGACCGAAACCGTTGGCCCACTCATCACGAAGTACTACAGGGAACACATACATTTCACCATCTACCATGTATCTCTGCATTTCGGGATACTGCTGCCAGAATTTGTAGAAATTCGGCATGGTCTCTTCGTTGATATACTGTGTCAGGGGCTCGAAGATACCCTCGGATGCGAAATCGGAAATATCACTTGCACTTCTCAGGTAAATGATATCCGGGAAATTCTGTGTAGACAGCGCAATGTTTTTCTTCTCATCATAGCTGCTGGAAGGAACAATCTGGAAATCAAGCTTTACATTGGTTGCTTCAAAAATTGCCTGGTGGGACTTGCTGTCCTGTGCCATGGGCTGCTGGCTGGAGTCCATGACCATAATGCTGATCTCCAGAGGATCCTCGCTGATCCAGGAAGGATGCTCGCTGTTTGCTTCCTGTGTCCCTGCACTTGCGGTACTCTCCTTCGCATTATTTGTTGCGGCATCATTGCTGCCGGAAGCATCGGAACCACATCCTGTCAACAGAGATGCGCTCATTGCTGTTACTGCCAATAAGGCTGTCAGTTTTTGGAATGCTTTCTTTTTCATTTAACCTCTCCTTTTCTTAAATACATTCTTCATATAATTTGTTTCTTTATCCCTTAACTGCTCCGACCATAACACCCTTTGTGAAGTACTTCTGCAACAGAGGGTATACAAGCAGAATAGGTACGATGGAAATAATGATCACCGCATATTTATAGTTAGTAGCGATGATGTTGACACTTCCTGTAATCTCGGAGGTGTCGCCCTGTATTACGATGTCACGCATGACAACCTGTACAGGATATTTTTTCTGATCATTCAGGTACAACATGGAAGGGAAGTAGCTGTTCCAATGGTATACGGCATAGTATAAAGTCATGGTTGCGATGATCGGTTTGGACAGCGGCAGGACAATCTTACTGAAGATCGTAATGTCATTTGCACCGTCCAGATATGCGGATTCTACCAAGGAATCCGGGATCGCCTGGAAGGAAGTCCTCATGACGATCATATTATAGGTACTGATGGCGGGCGGCAGAACGATGGCCCACATAGTGTTGATCATATGAAGCTTATTGATCACCAGATAGGTAGGGATCATACCGCCGTTTACGAACATTGTGATCATGATCAGCACAGTAAATGCCTTTCGTCCGTAAAAATCTTTTCTGGAAAGAGGATAGGCACACAATGCGGTAAGTACCAGGCAGATCAAGGTTCCCAGGCCTGTGTATAAAAAAGTGTTCTTATAGCCGCTCCAGATTCTCTGATTCTCGAATACTGCCTTGTAGGCATCGAAATTGATTCCTCTGGGGAACAGTGTTACCAGTCCCTGATTGATATACTGTGAAGAACTGATAGACACAATAAATACATAAAACATCGGGTAGAACATAATGAATCCGAGGATTGCCAGCAGAAGATAGTTCACAATATCAAATATTTTACTGCCGATTCCCTGCGGTTTTTTGCTTTTTATTTTTACTTTCTTAGCCATTTCTGTCCTCCTACCACAAGCTGCTGTCACTGAGTTTTTTCGATATCTGGTTGGATGCTACCAACAAGATCACACCGATGACTGACTGGAACAGTCCCACCGCTGTAGAATAGCTGAAGTCTGCACTCAGAATGCCTCGTCTGTATACATAAGTGGAAATGACATCCGCAGTCTCATAAGTAGATCCGTTATACAATAGGATAATCTTCTCATATCCCAGGGACATCAGCCGTCCGATCTGCATGATCAGCATAATGGAGATGGTCGGTGCAATAGAGGGGAGCGTTACCGACTTAATTCTCTGGAAACGGTTTGCTCCATCGATCATTGCCGCCTCCAGAATCTCCTGATCCACAGAGGTCAAAGCGGACAAATAAATAATGGAAGTCCAGCCACAGGTCTGCCAGATACCGGATGCGGTAAATATGGTGCGGAACCATTCGGGTAATACCATGAACTGGATCTTGTCAAAACCGAATGCTGCAATGATCTGGTTGATGATTCCATCCAACGACAAGAAGTTCATTACCATACCACAGACAACCACAGTGGAAATGAAGTGCGGCAGGTAGCTGACGGTCTGGATCACTCTCTTGAACTTTGCATTTGTTACTTCGTTCAACATCAGCGCCAGAAGAATCGGTACCGGGAAGCCCCACAGCAGTCCGTAAATATTTAACAGTAATGTATTTTTCACCAGTTTCCAAAAATAAGGATCCGTCAGGAACTTCTCGAACCATTTAAAGCCCACCCAAGGGCTTCCCCATACACCCTTTGCAATCTTGTAATCCTTGAATGCGATCAACACCCCGTACAAAGGCAGATAATGGAACAGGATGTAATAGATGATCGGAAGCAACATCATAATGTACAGATATTTGCATTTCTTGATCTTCTTCCACGGCGATGTTTTCATGTTGTCTCTCCTTCTGTGCAATCATTGTTTCTTATTGTTCTCTATTAAAGAACGCCGTTCTCTAATATGTTTTTTTGAAAAGGATTGATTTCTCAATCCCCTTTTCACATTTTTTGTTAATAAAGAATGTTTTGTAATTCCCTTATTTTGTTCTGTAATTCCTTTGCCAGTGACTGGATCCGTTCGTCATAGAATCTCAGGGACGGTCCGGTAATACTCACTCCCGCTACCACCTGACCGTTTCTTCCGAGTACCGGAACTGCTACACATTTCACACCAAATTCGTGTTCCATATTGTCTATTGCATAACCGCGCTGTCGGATCTCTCTGAGTTCCTTCATCAGTGCATCACCATCCGTGATGGTGTAATCGGTATAGGCTTCCAGCTTTCTGGCTGCATAGGCCCTCTGTTTCTCCTCCGGGAGGTATGCCAGCATTGCCTTGCCCAGCCCGGTGCAATGCATCTGCGCATGTTCACCCATGATCGGTCGCATAAGATCAATGGATGTCTTCGGATAAGCAGAGGTCACATAGAGAATCTCCTGTTCATGCGGGATCGCAAGATAGACTCTCTCACCTGCCATATCTGCAAGTTCCTGTAAATACGGAGCTGCTACACTACCGATGCTTAAGTTCTGTCCCAGCGAATAACACAGGGAATACACGCTGAGTCCCAACTTGTACCTGCCGCTTTCGTCATCCTGATCCAGATACCCCATTGCTTTGAACGTCGACAAAATATTATGTACATTACTTTTGTTCAGATCCAGCTGTTCACTGATCTCTGTCACACCCCAACTGCTTTTTTTTGTAAAGCAGTTCAAAATTTCAAGAGCTTTCTGCAGGCTCTTTACTTTTACTTCTGCCTCATTTACCATCTCGTGTTCTCCATTTGGTAATCGCGTTCTTTATTTCGTAACATCATTATATATTTTTTGCCGTTTAAAAATCAATAGCACATTTTTATAAATTAGCCTTGTAACTTTTGTCTATAATTAACTTTGTGTTCTGTGATAGAGAACCGTTTGTCCAAAAGAATCCTTTTAGAGTACCAATATAATGATGGTACAACCTCTTTCGTTGTGATATGATGGAACAAGACAATGTTCGACATTTTTCGTGAAAGAGGTGCCCTTATGACAATATCCTGGTTATCCCTGTTCTGGCTGTTTTTCTTCTATTCTTTTATAGGATGGTGTATCGAGGTATGTTCTGCCGCGGTGCAGCATCGGAAATTCGTCAACCGAGGATTCGTAGCGGGTCCCCTATGCCCGATCTACGGTTTCGGTGCCATGCTGTTCGAGATCTTCCTGCCGGAGCTGACGGAATATCCGTTCTTCCTGTTCCTGGGCGGCTTTGTATTGTCCTCTCTTTTGGAATATTCCACGGGAATGTTTTTTGAAAAAGTCTATAAGAAAAAGCTGTGGGATTATTCCCGCTTCCGCTATAATGTGGGCGGTTATATCTGCCTGCCCTTTTCCCTGCTGTGGGGCGCATTAAGCGTTGTGACCGTAATGTTCGCGGATCCGCTGCTGTGTGGGCTGTTTGACCGCATTCCGCATTTTCTCTCCGTAATACTTCTGTTAATCCTCGGAGGACTGCTCCTGTTAGACACCATTGGTTCCGCCCTGTCAACGATAAGCTTACAGCTGCAGGCGAAGCACCGGGCGGACTATGCATTAGAAAAGCAGACCGCCCGGCTGGATCAGATCACCGAAGGGCTGGGCGAGACTTCCCGTTTCCTGGAAAATGCTCTGACCAGACATATGCAGAAGCGTCTGCAGAGGTCCTATCCTTCCATTAGTCTGGATGCCCTGGTAAAAGCCCGGGCAGAACGTAAGAAATCTACTGTTTTTGCCGAGGGCTGTTGCTTTTATAAATTGTTTTCCCTTTTTTTCATCGGTGCTTTTTTGGGTGATATCACAGAGACGATCTTCTGCCGTATCACAGCCGGTGTCTGGATGAGCCGCAGCAGTGTGATCTACGGGCCTTTCAGTATCGTATGGGGACTGGGCTGTGCCTTTCTGACCCTGCTGCTCTATCGCTACCGGAATAAAAGTGACGGTTCCATTTTCCTGGCAGGAACATTGCTTGGTGGTGCATATGAATATATCTGCAGTGTCTTCACGGAAATGGTCTTCGGCACGATTTTCTGGGATTACAGCGGATTCGCCTTTAACTTAGGCGGTCGTATCAACCTGTTGTACTGCTTCTTCTGGGGCATTGCCGCTGTGGTATGGCTGAAGTTCATCTATCCGAAGCTGTCCGGCTGGATCGAGAAGATTCCGAAAAAAGCGGGTACGATCATTTGTAATGTTTTAATTGTATTTATGATTGCCAACATGCTGGTTTCCGCACTGGCACTTGCCAGATACACCGAACGTAACGATGCCTCCTATTCTGTAGAAACCACAGAGCTTAACGGATTGCAGCGTTTTCTGGACGACCATTATCCCGACGCACGAATGGAACGCATCTATCCGAATGCGAAAATGGTGGATTAATTTGGATTTATTAACGATGGGAGACTGACCGAACCATGCAGATTGATGACTTGACCGCAGGGTTATCCCTTAGCTTTATCATTCATCTGAATAACGAAGAGCTTCAATTTGAATCCCGCATTTTGGAAGTCTATTCCCGCAGACATACACTGTTGGCTGAGGGTGTGTTTACTGATGATAAAATCATCTCTTTCCGGGGAAAAGGGCTGCTCGTCGATCTGCTGGTCACTCTCCCGGACGATAAACCTCAGCTGTTCAAAAACGTCACCACCAACGTGGTGAAACGCGCCGACGGAACTCTCTGTTACACTGTCTTCAGCATCGCCGGAAGCAAAACCTACAACCGCAGGCAGAGCTACCGCTGCTATGTGGGAATTGAAACCGCCATTCAATGTGGACTAAACCGTGCTGCCCACAATGTTATTATCAAGGATATCAGCTACAACGGATTCGCCGTAGTCAGCAAGGAAGATCTGGAACTGGGTGTCAACCAGACCGTGCACGCTGTCCTGAATGATCATCTGGAGGAGACTGCGGAGAACTTTAATTTCCATCTGTATGGACTGGTCGCCCGTGTGCAGGAATTAGAGAATGGACTGTTTCTCTATGGCTGCCGGCTCAGTAATCCGGTTCCCGGGCTGGAACAATATATCGTAAAGAAAGAGCGGGTTGTCTTACGAAAACGACAATTAACCTGAACTTCTCTCTAACGCAAAAAACCGCTGCCCTTACGGGCAACGGTTTTTGTATTCAGAGATTATCCCTCAATGGCGATGTATTTATTGGTCTCCACTGCAGGTTTTGCTTCCTTCTTAGGAACATTCAGGGTCAGGATACCATGTTTGAACTCACCCTTGATATCCTCCTGGGTCAGGTTGTCACCAACATAGAAGCTACGCTGGCAGGAACCTGCATAACGTTCCTTGCGGATGTACTTGCCGGATTTCTTCTCCTGCTCATCCTCATCCAGACCCTTGGCAGCCTCGATGGTCAGATAACCATCCTCCAGAGATACCTTGATCTCATCCTTCTTGAAGCCGGGCAGGTCAACGATCAGCTCATAGCCATCATCGTTCTCCTTGATATCGGTCTTCATTACATTGTGTGCATGTCTGCCATACAGTTTCTTCTCTATCTGATTCTCTGCTCTGTTGTCAAAGAAAGGTACATCGTCAAAAAAGTCATCAAATAAGTTCTCTCCAAAAATGCTAGGTAATAACATAAGTCATCTCTCCTTTTCTATTAAACATATGTCGGTGTCTTTCGATACCTCTTACCTTTTCCATCCTCCGGTAACCACCATCGGACTTCCGAACCAGTCTTGGATTTCTGATCTCGATCTTCTTTCATTCTCTTGATCTTTCTTCCTCTCCCTTGTTCTATTTGTACTATAACACGCATATATAAGTATGTCAATTAAGGAATAATTATATAATTATAAATTAAAAATAAACAGCAATCACCACCACCCATCTAACGGGTGGTTTGCTCTGAGGCTATAAGCCTCTGTTACCGACCAGCGCCTAAAGACGCTGGCTTTCACTTTGTTCAAGCCACTACGCCCTTGACTC
>NZ_JBOKRY010000023.1:0-45436 GCF_051972595.1 Simiaoa sp.
TATCGTAAACCACCGGGGCTTAATTGACTATTATTGATGGTTACGCCCCGCATATCGTAAACCACCGGGGCTTAATTGACTATTATTGTTGATTACGCCCCGCATATCGTAAACCACCGGGGCTTAATTGACTATTATTGATGGTTACGCCCCGCATATCGTAAACCACCGGGGCTTAATTAACTATTATTGATGGTTACGCCCCGTGTATCGAATATGGCTGGGATTTGTGCGCAAGTGCCCACACCAGGTCTTTCTTGTTCTCTAGAGTGGCTATGCTTTCGTAGCTCTCTAGTTTGGTGTAAAAACCCTAAAAACAATGAATTCCGTACAAAAAAGTTCCCAAATCAAGAATTTTTGTACGGAATTTCTTCATTTTGCACGCTCAGCGAAAATAACTGCTTTTTACATGTCAAAATCTCCTGTTTTTGTATTTTTTTAGCAAAAAATGGCGTTTTTAATACAAACAGAACTCCCAGAGTGGTCTATGGCAACCCTACGTTACAAGATAATAATATTTGCACACTTCACATCATTGGCGAGGTCGTACACGCGTCCGGTGGTGAGTCCGAGGACTTTGGGACGCAGGACGGCATTGGGAATGTTCTCCACGATCCTTGCGGTCTCGCCGTTGCTCAGTGCCACATCGGTGCCTACCGGGTAGAGAATGACGCTCTCCAAGAAGCACCGCATCACGGTAATGTCCAGTTCTTCGGTCATGGACATGATCATTTCCACGGCATCTCTGGGGGAAAATGGCTTCTTATAGGGGCGTTCCGTCACCAGCGCATCATAAATATCGGAGATGGAGATCAGACGGGCAAACAGGTCGATCTTATCTCCCGTGACTCCCATGGGATATCCCTTCCCGTTCATTTTCTCATGGTGTTGCAATACACCCAGCTTGATCTCCATGGACAGGTCTTCCTTCGGCTGAAGAATACGGTACCCGTATACCGAATGCTGTTTCATAATGGCGAATTCTTCGTCCGTAAGTTTTGCCGCCTTATTCAGGATCTCATTCGGCACCTTTGATTTGCCGATATCATGCAGAAGTCCCGCAATGCCGATCTCATAGACCTGTTTATCATCCAATCCGTATTTTCGTGCCACGATCATAGACATGGTAGCCACATCCACACTGTGCTTGAACGTATACTCGTCGCTGACTTTCAGGGCACCGATATCGACTGCCACTGCATCATTATCCTCAATGGCACGCAGCAGATCATCTGTTATGCTCCTGGACGCATTGGTGAAGTCCGGCGATTGCGTGTCCTGGTACAAATACTGCACACCCTGTGCCACACGGTTTCTTACGCTCTCAGAGATCTGTACTTTGGCAGGATCCTTGACCTTCACCTGATCATATTTTTTCTGTAAGGGTTCGGGCAATGACTGTGTCTTATCTGCCTCTGCCGGTTTGATATCTTCCGTACCTTCACAGGTATAGATGCCTGTGACTCCCATTTTCTTCAGCGCATCAATATGAAAGTCTTCCAGTGGGGTACGTCTGACGATCAGCACACGACCTGCGCGGTCTATGATTGCCTGATCGATCATCATTCCCGGCTGCACAATACGCAGCGGCACATATTTTCTCCTGATCATCAGTCCCTTCCCCTTTCCGAATGATTTTAGTTCATGCATTATTGTAGCATATCTTCATGAAATCTTAAAGATATCTGTCCAAAAGTTTAAAACTGCTTAAAAGACTTTTTATCAGACATTCCTTTATACTCTTCTATAGAAAAAGACGGTTATTTTGTCAAAAAAGGGACTCTTGGGAGGGATTTTTATGAATACAAATGCAGCACATCAGATACCGGTGCACCAACAGCGCCGCAGAATTTCCAGACAGGAGATGCTCCGCCGGAAGCGAGCCATCCGCAGAAGAAAACGCATTGCACGCTTCTTCCGCATTTCCGTTGCTGTTTTGCTGCTTCTCACCGCAGTATCTTTTTGGCAGGATTACGGTGGCGAGATTCTGCCCACCGTCAATCATCTGTACTACCAGCTGACTGCAAGATACGACCTGCCGGTATCCAAATATGATTTTGCCGCGCTGCAAGAAGAAAATGAAACCACCTTCGCCGAAAGTCTCTCGTCCGTCGATGCAGATGCTGAAAACATCACAGAAGCCCTGTCAGAGCTTGTGAAAAACAATGCAGAAGCTGCAGATTTCGTAGCTGACTACCCTAATCGGCAAAATTATCTGGGTCAGTCTATCGACCTCACTCACGATGTCATCATCGGACAGGTTCCTCTGTTCCTGCAATGGGACAAGCGTTGGGGCTATGTGTCCTTCGGCGACAGCATCATCGGTCTCTCCGGCTGTGGGCCTACCTGCCTGTCCATGGCCTATGTATACTTCACCCGGGATTTGAACGGCACCCCAAGAGAAATGGCTTCCTATTGCGAAAAAAACGGATATTATACAGAATCCGGTACCAGCTGGTCCCTGTGGACCGATGGTCTGTCGGCTTTGGGTCTGTCCGGCGAAGAATTATCCTTAAGTGAAAACAGTATGAAAAAAGCCCTGGATCAGGGCAAGCTTATCGTGTGCAGCATGCGACCGGGGGATTTCACCACCTCCGGCCACTATATCCTGCTCTTTGATTATGATGACACGGGCTTTTGTGTCAAGGATCCCAACCGGGTAAGCAACAGTTCCCACACCTGGGACTATGTCACGCTCTCCCCGCAGATCAAGAATCTGTGGGCCATCAGCCCCACTGGTTTCTGACAATATCCGCTAAGATCTTTGCCGTGCCGTCGATGCCGAACCGGCTGCTGTCGATCATGAGATCTTTGTGGTCGAAGACACTCTGCCAGCCGGGAATGTATGCCTTGTGGTAGCGGTTACGTGCTGCGTCAACATCACGCATCATCTTTTTCGCTGTCTGGGGATCCATTTGCAAATTCTCCACGCAGTTTTTCAGTCGCGCTTCCTCCGGTGCATAGACGAACACATTCAAATGATTCGGAATGTCTTCCAAAATATAATCTGCACAGCGGCCTACAATAATGCAGGAGCCTTTTGCCGCAAAATCACGGATGATATTTTTCTGAGTATAGAAGATCTCATCTTTCAGGCTGGACATTCCCATCCCGAGCGGATACTGCCTGCGGAAAAATGTGGACTTCATACTCTCTTCCTCGTCGCTGATGACGGATACCGGAAGTCCCATGCGCTTCGCTGTGGCTTCCACGATATCTCTGTCCAGGAATTCGATTCCCAGATTTTCTGATAATTCTTTGGCGATGGATCGTCCCATACTTCCAAATTGTCTTGAGATTGTGATCACATACTGTTCCATAGAAATCCTCTTTTCCTACATCTCTCTTTGACGGGTATAAATGACTGTTCTGCCTTTTACATACCCTGATTTGCTTACTTTTTCCTGTGTTTCCGGGTATAAGCGACGGTTTCCCTCTTACATACCCAGATTCGCTTACTTTTTTCTATTTTTCCGGGTATAGGCGACAGTTTTCTTCTTACATACCCAGATTCGCCTACTTTTTTCTATTTTCCCGGGTATAGGTGACGGTTTTCCTCTTACATACCCTGATTTGCTTACTTTTTTCTATTTTCCCGGGTATGGGCGACGGTTTCCCTCTTACATACCCTGATTTGCCTACTTTTTCCTGTGTTTCCGGGTATAAGCGACGGTTTCCCTCTTACATACCCTGATTCGCTTACTTTTTCCTGTTTTTCCGGGTATAGGTGACGGTTTCCCTCTTACATACCCTGATTCGCTTACTTTTTTCTATTTTCCCGGGTATGGGCGACGGTTTTCCTCTTACATACCCAGATTCGCCTACTTTTTCCTGTTTTTCTGGGTATAGGTAACTGTTTCCCGGCATCTAGCCGTCAAGGGCGGATGCGGAATAAAATGCTTCGCTCCTAATCTGCCATGACGCGTACCGGTCTCTTCCGGCGCTTCTGCATGGAACGCACCACGCAGGACAATGTATAGTTAATAATAAAATAAATCAACGCCGCCGTACCAAACAGTACAAATACATCCGATACATTCACATTACCGGTACCATTGTAACGGCTGGCTGCGGACAACAGCTGCTTCGTGCGCGCCATCAGCTCGATGGTCGCCACGTTTGCCAGATACGATGAATCCTTAATGGTAGTGATTACCTGGCTTAACAGGGTGGGAATCACATTCCGGTATGCCTGAGGCAATATAATATAGATCATGACCTGCACTACATTGAAGCCCTGCGCATGACCGGCTTCAAACTGTCCGTGAGCGATGGAATTCAGTCCTCCACGGATGATCTCCGCAATAACGGAAGAAGTAAACAGGATCAAGGCTACTGCTGCCTTGAACAGCAGCTTCGTCTCTACCGTGGTCAGTCCGAACAGCTTCCGGTTGAACAATTCCGGACAGGGACAGAACACCAGGCAGATAAAGATCCATAACAATAATGGGGTATTTCGAAATACTTCTATGTATACCGTGGCAAGAATGCCAAATATTTTCGTCTTTTTACTTGTACAGTAATTTCTGCACAATGCCAGTATGGAACCGATGACGATTCCCAGCACTACGGCGATCAGGGCAATGATCAGGGTGAACACCGTGCCTTTTAAGATGTATGCCACGACACCTTTCTGCCCTAAAATGGAGAAACTCGCTTCCAGATTACTCATTATCCGTCACCGTCCCTTCTGTTCTTTGAAACAGCACCCGCTGATCTCTCTTCTTCAGATGAATCTCCCAGACACTGGCGGTCTTAGAGAGAGGATAACATATAATGAAAAATAACAGTCCGCTGACCAGATATGCCGGAGCATAGGCGCCTCCGGTATTTTCACCGGTGACAAAGCTATATGTCAGTGAGATCAGATCCGCTCCGCCGATAATATACAGGCAAGAAGTATTTTTGATCAGATTAACGATCTGGTTCACCATGGGAGGCAGGATAATTTTGATACTCTGCGGCAGAATGATGTAATACATCCGCTCTACATAGGTAAATCCCTGGGACATTGCTGCCTCAAACTGTCCCTTAGGAACGGCTTCGATGCCTGCACGTACCACCTCAGCCATATAAGCTCCGGTGTATACGCCCAGTGCAACGATACCTGTCGGCAGGATTCCGATGCTGTGACCGGAAAATGCCAGTGCATAGTAGAAGAAACACAGTTGGAGCAGGATCGGCGTATTCTGCATGATCTCCACATAGACTCTGCTGATGACCTGCAGTATCTTTTTCCCACTGGTCGCCATCAGGCCGAAGATCACACCCAGTACCAACGCCAACAGAATGGCGAAAGTTGCGGTCTCCACAGTATTCAGAAGTCCTAACAGGAATGTGCTCCTGTACGCCCAGACCTTGCCCCAGGCTCTTGCTGAAATGATACCAGACATAGTGTTTCCTCCCGGTTACTCTTAATCTCTACAGCGTCCGGATACTCCGTAGGCTTCGGGCGCCGTAGACTGCTTCTTATTTCGTCTTTACTCTAATCCGTTCTCCGTGATCAGGCTGTCAATTGTACCGTCTGCCAGCCATCCCTGCACCAGCTCATCCACATATGCGGAGAGTCCGGAGCCCTTGGTGGTAGCTACGCCATACTCCTGAGGAGAGAATTTGTCATCAATGTAGGAACGTCCGTCGGTCTTATAAATTGCCAGGATGGACTTATCTACACAGAAGGCATCTACCTCACCGGCACTCAGTGCAGTGGAGATGGCAGGATAGTCGTCATACTGCTGGAAGGAGATCCCGGTGGTCCACAGTGCAGGATCGAAGGTATCTGCATCAAAGCCGCTACCATCGATCAGTCCAGCCTCGATCATAGCATTTACCAGTGCTTTTGCAGAGGTAGAACCGGAAGATACGCCGACCTTTTTATCTACCAGGTCTGCCAGAGAAGTAATGCCGCTCTTATCCTCTACCAGTACAGTTACATAATCGGTAAAATAAGGAGTAGAGAAATCCCAGCTCTGTTTTCTCTCATCGGTGATGGTGAAGGTAGCCAGTACACAGTCGATATCGCCGGAGTCCAGAAGCTCGGTTCTGGTAGCTGCGGTTACTGCGGTGAATTCTACATCCACACCCAGGCTTTCTGCGATCTTCTCCGCCAGGCTGATCTCCAGTCCGGAATATTCACCGGTCAGTGTATCCTGGAAGCCAAATCCGACTACTGCATTCTTAACACCGACTCTTAATACGCCTCTGTCTACGATCGCCTGTACATCTGCTGCCAGTTCTCCGTCAGTGGCTGATGCTTCTGTCGCTGCCTCGGTAGTGGCTGCCGCAGTACTTTCCGCAGCAGTTGTTGCTGCCTCGGTAGCGGGTGTGTCGGTGCTTCCGCATCCGGTGAACAGGGTTGCCGTCATTGCCATGACTGCTACCAGCGCAGTCCATTTTTTCAGATTTTTCATAATACTCTTCCTCCTTTTATTTCCTCAAAATATATCTAAACATGAAGCCTTTCTGACTGACACGCTGCAAAATGCGGCTTCATGGATAGACCAACAGAATAATACATCTGCCGCTGTGCTGACCAGAGTATGGTTCACAGGATATCAGCGGATGATCTTGCCAAGGAACTGTTTTACACGTTCGTTGGAAGGATTCTCAAAGAAATGATCCGGTGTGCCTTCCTCAATGATCTGTCCGTCCGCCATAAATACCACGCGGTCCGCTACCTGTCTGGCAAATCCCATCTCGTGGGTAACGACCACCATGGTGATATTTTCCTTTGCCAGCCTGATCATGACATCCAGTACTTCCTGAATCGTCTCGGGATCCAGTGCAGAAGTCGGCTCATCGAAGAGGATGATCTTCGTCTGCGCACACAAGGCTCTCGCTATGGCGATTCTCTGCTGCTGCCCACCGGAAAGCGTTGTGGGATATACATGTGCCTTATCCCGTAACCCTACTACGTCCAGATAGTGATAAGCAAGGTCTTCTGCTTCCTTTTTGCTCTTATGATGCAGCTTCATGGGTGCTATGGTCAGGTTCTTAAGTACTGTCATGTGCGGATACAGATTAAATTGCTGGAACACCATGGAGATGGACTCACGTATGATCTTCGTCTTATTCGCATGGGTCAGCTTCTGTCCGTCAATATATACATGACCGCTGGTAGGCTCCTCCAGGAAATTCATACATCGCACGGTGGTGGATTTACCGGAACCGGAGGGTCCGATGATAACCAGCTTCTCGCCTTCTTTTACTTCCAGATTGACATTTTTCAGTACCTGGAGATCTCCGAAATTCTTACATACATTTTCCAGTCTGATCATTTTGCTCCTCCATTCTGTGTTCCGGGCAGGAACTTATGTAACAGAAAAAGGCGCTTTTACCGGTTCGGTAAAAACGCCTTTGTTTTATGGGTTACATCTTATACAGTTTTGTGCGCTTTGTCAAGCTTTTTATTTCATTAAATTTTTTAATACTTCTTTTGCCTTCTCCAGCTGATTGTCTACCGGGTCCTCACTATTGTAGTAAGCTTCCCCGTCAAACTCACACTCTACGTCCGGTTCAATACCGGTTCCGTGAATGTTGCGTCCGTTCGGCGTATAGTAAGCACTGATGGTGATCTTGATCGCAGAGCCATCGGTAAACGGCATGATCTGCTGTACGATACCCTTGCCGAAAGTCGTGGTACCTACCAGTGTTCCGATGCCGTAATCCTGGATCGCACCTGCCAGGATCTCGGAAGCGCTGGCACTGTTCATGTCTACCAATACTACCAGCGGCACTTCTAACGGGTTCTTGCCATCACAGGTATACTCGGTACGTTTACCGGCCTTATCCTCGGTATATACGATCAGGCCTTCCGGGAGGAGCTTTCTCGCGATACGTACCACCGCATCCAGGCTTCCGCCGGGGTTGCCCCGCAGATCCAGGATCAGTCCCTTCATACCCGAACCTTTCACGGTAGCTAAGGCATCGGTAAACTGGTCGATGGTCACATCGTCAAATTCTGCGATCTGAATATATGCCATGTCGTCATCCAGCATCTCGTATTTTACGGTAGGGCTCTCTACTTTGGCTCTCTCTACGGTGACATGCAGATAGTCACCCGCGCCCTGTCTGACAATGGTCAGGTCCACTGTGGTACCCTCTTCGCCGCGGATCAGGCTCACAGCTTCCGTCAGTGTCTTACCTGCGGTGGATTCGCCGTCCACTTCGTAGATGATATCATTGGCTCTAAGATCCACATCCGCTGCCGGAGCACCCTCGATAACACCGCTGATCTTCGGCAGGTTCGTCTCGGAATCCATGCTGACATACGCACCGATACCATAGTAGATTCCCTGGGTCTGTTCGGTCAGTGCATTCAGTTCCTCTGCTGTATAATACTCGGAATACGGATCGTCCAAGGAATCCATCAAGCCACGGAACATACCGTCCTCCAGCTGCTCGTTGGTGACCTCGCTTAAGTAAAAGTTCTCTTTTACCGTGTCCTCCAGCAGCTGCAGTTTTTTGATCGTCTGGGCATTGACGGCAGACTCCTCGTCATAGGATACCTGTGCCGACACATCGTCCTTCAGGGACACGATATTGTGAATCTGAAAGGCAATAAAGATGCCGCCCACGATCAGCAGGGTAGCTGCAAAGCCTACGATAATGCCGCTGAGAAATAGCCCTTTTCTTTCCTTATTTTCCTCCATAAAGCTCTCCTTTACTTCTAAAATGTTGTTGCAACACCACGTGTCTTTATCGCAACACGCATTTCTCCGTGCTTCGCACTCCCGAAATGCTGCATACATTCGCATTCCGGACTATCGCCCTACTTGCTCATGTATGTTTGATTGTCTAATAGACAGATCACTTAGCCTGCAAGCAGTCACGTGATTCTGTCTATTGACAATCTATTGCGAAATGTAGTTCCAGGGCGATGTATATGCACCGTCTTTTCTGACGCTGAAATGCAGATGGTTGCCGGTGGATCGTCCTGTGGAGCCTACCGCTGCTATGGTCTCCCCGCGGACCACAATATCATCCTTAGAGACATACAATGCCGATGCATGCATGTATATGGTATACAGTCCGCCGCCATGATCGATCATTACGTAATTTCCCATGGTGTTACTGTATGTGGCTGCCACCACCTGCCCGTCATAGGCTGCATAGATTGCCGTTCCCTTCGGTGCCGCGAAATCCACACCGTTATGGAACTGCTCGATTCCTAAGGTCGGGTGGATACGGTTGCCGTAATCGTCGGATATTCTGGTATAGGATGCCAGAGGGAATTTGAATACACCGCCATCATAGGTCAGCACCGTACCGCTGGCTTCCAGAATTCTCTTTTTCTCCGCAGCGATTGCTGCCTCCAGGGCTGCGATCTCCGCATCCTGATCCGCGATGGACTGCTTATATTCCTTAATTGCCTGTTCCTTATTGCTGATATCGGATTCATAAGCGACAATGTCCCGGTTCTTCTGATCGATCAGAGCCTCCATGTTCGCCTGCTCCTGCTCCACACCGGCTTTTGCCTCGTCCAGGATTGCTTTCTGCTCCTCCAGCTCCTGCTTGCAGAGTTCAATATACTTACGGTTCTCCATGAAGTCTTTCCACTGCTGGCGGTCATATGCCATCACCAGGTCCATGAAATCCGCCCGGTTCAGGAAGTCGCTGAAGCTTTCTGCCTTCAGCATCATATCCACGAAATAGGAGTCCCCTCTCTCATACATAATTCTTATGCGCCGGATCATGGCATTTTTCTGATTTTCTTCCCGTTCCAGTGCCACATCCAGTTCCGCCTGTGTCTGAGTGATCTCCTCCTCTTTGGCGGTGATCTTGCTCTTCAATTCCGCAATATTCTGTTCGATTTCGCTCAGGTTCCGATCCAGCTGTGCCACATAGTTCTTCAGATTGCTCTTCTGTGTCTCCAGATCCTTTTTGATCTTCTCCAGGTTACTCAGATTGCTCTTCATCGTTTCCCGTTCTTTTTGCGCCTGGCTGATCTGATCCTGTTTCTCCCGGATGCTGTCCGATGTAATGGAAGACATGCTTGTGGCATTTACCCGCAGACCGTACGTTGCAGACGAAGCGGTCAATATCAGACACAGTGCCAGGCACAGGAAACCTTTTTTCTTCTTATTCAATTCTATCTCCATTCACTATAAAATAATCATGATGTATGTGAATCGTAATATTCGCATACATCATGACAAAAAGCTCCGGGTTACATGTTCTTACATTACTATACGTGCAGGTGCTTCCGGACTGTGGAAATACTTCCCAGGAAACCGATACCCACGCCTACGCCCAGAGATACCGGAACCAGGAAATGGAACACCTCATCTACCGACAGGAAATTCAGGAAACCGCTGAGTACCATAAAACGGTTCACCATGTAATTCAGTGCATAATTATAAAGGGAATAGATCAATCCCAAAGGTAGTGCTGCTCCGATCAGTCCGATCAGCATACCTTCCAGCACAAAAGGCGCACGCACGAAAAAGTCCGTTGCACCGATATATTTCATAATATTGATCTCTTCCGATCTCACAGAGATGCCGATGGCTACTGTATTGCTGATCAGGAAAATGCTGACAGCCAGCAGGATCACGATAATACCCATAGATACGTAAGCGATCAGCAGATTCAAACCACTTAAAGTATTGGCGGTCATCTCAGAGTAATTGACCTTGCGCACCTCCGGTATGGACTGCAGCCAGGTCACCAGTGCGTCCTGCATGGATACGTCACTCAAAAAAATCTCATAACTATCCTCACCGGCCAACGGATTCTCAGGAAATCCCTCCGCATAATCCTCCCCGAAATAGTCCGGTCCGAAAGTAGCCCATGCCTCATCCGCGGATTTAAACTGTACGTCGGATACTTCTGCACGTTTGGCAATCTCCTGACCGATCTCCTCTATCCTCTGCTCTGAAGGAATCTGTCCATCTATATGACTCTCACAGCCATCCCATTCGCTATGGAAAAATACGGTAACGGACACGCCTTCCTCTGCCGTCTTCAGAATGTTCTGGAAGTTCGCAACGATGGAATAGAACAGTCCGAATAAAAACAGACATGCCGAAATCGTCGCAATGGAAGCCAGGGAATACCATTTATTACGGAAAATATTGGCAAATCCCTGCTTAATCGTATATAAAAGTGTACTAATCTTCATCAATATACCCACCCTTCTCTTCGTCGCTGATGATCACTCCTTTTTTCATGGTGATCACTCGTTTCTGCATTGCATTGACGATTTCACGGTTATGGGTTACCACGACTACCGTGGTGCCGCTTTCATTGATCTCCTCTAACAGCTTCATGATCTCCCAGGAATTATTGGGATCCAGATTACCGGTGGGCTCATCCGCCAAAAGTATGGAAGGATTGTTCACCAGTGCTCTTGCCAGTGCCACACGCTGCTGCTCACCGCCGGAGAGCTGTTTGGTCTTCGCCTTGTATTTTCCGGCAAGCCCTACGGTTGCCAGAATTGCAGGAACATTTCTGCGGATCTCGCTGACGGGAGTCTCCACAATACGCTGTGCAAATGCTACATTTTCATAAACATTACGGTCATTCAGCAGTCGGAAATCCTGGAACACCACGCCCAGGTTACGACGGAATCTGGGAATCTGTCTGTGCTTTAATTTCGCCAGATCATTTCCCATAACATAAACACTGCCGCTGGTCGCCGTAAGCTCCCGCAGCAGTAATTTGATCAATGTCGATTTACCGGATCCGCTGTCACCTACGATAAATACAAATTCCCCTCTTCCGATGCTCAACGTTACGCCATTGAGTGCCGGAGAGCCGGAGGAATAGGACTTGCTTACATTGTCCAGGAAAATGATGCCATTTTCCTCTATGATCCGTTCTCTCTTCAGCCTTTGTGCTTCTTTATTTGCCATTTTATATCTTGCCTTTCTACTGCCTTGTCATCATATTTCACCATATTGATTTCTTGCATAGCCTCATTCGCAAAATCGCTCTGCAAGAAATCAATACTCATATGTTTCCATGTATTTCATATATTTTACGACCATCAGTGCGATCTTGAAGGTGATGGCATCTTCGAATACGCGCAGATCCAGTCCGGTGCTCTTCTGCAGCTTATCCAGACGATATACCAGTGTATTTCTGTGGATGAACAGCTGTCTGGAGGTCTCGGACACATTCAGGCTGTTCTCGAAGAATTTGTAGATTGTGGTCAGTGTCTCTTCGTCGAAGTCGTCCGGGCTCTTGCCGCCGAAGATCTCACGGATGAACATCTTGCACAGCGGAATGGGCAGCTGATAGATCAGACGACCGATTCCCAGCTCACTGTACGCAATAATGTCTCTCTCATCGAAGAAGATCTTGCCTACATCCAGTGCCATCTTAGCTTCCTTATAAGAACGGCTGACTTCCTTGATCTCGTGCACAATGGTACCGTATGCGATGCGGACCTCACGGATGCCTTCCTTGAGCAGTGCAGCTTCCAGGGTTCTGGCAGCCTTCTCGATCTCTTTGCCGGTATCGGTCTCGGCGAATTCCTTCACCACGATCACATTGCTCTCATCCACTGCGGTAATGAAGTCCTTGCTGTTGGTTCCGAAATGGTTCCGCGCCAGTTCCAGGACATTGTTGTCCTTACCGCCTGCGGATTCCACGATCATAACCACCCTGGGAACATCTGTCTGGATATGAAGCTTCTTGGAACGACTGTAAATATCCACCAGCAGCAAATTGTCTAACAGCAGATTCTTGATAAAGTTATCCTTATCGAATCTCTCCTTATAGGCCACTAACAGATTCTGGATCTGAAAAGCAACCATTTTCCCGATCATATAGACATCTTCACCGGTACCACCGGCTACGAGAATATACTCCAGCTGCTGCTCGTCATAGATCTTGAAATACTGATATCCCTGGATCTCCTGTGAATCTGCCGGAGATGATGCGAACTCTACCGCAGGCTTGGAGCAATTACCCATATCCATGGTCGCTGCCACTTCCTTGCCGTCCACATCCATAACGCACAGCTCTACTCTGGCGATTCCTTTCAATCCTTCAATGGTGTTCTGTAAAATCTGATTCGATATCATCTTCTGCTCCTTCAGTCCCCAACCATAATTCTCTTTCGCTGTTACCCCGGAAAAAATAATACGAGAGTGAATCCCTCATATCATACATAATACAAATTTACAAAAAAACTGGTAAAATTGCAATAGTTTTTTATGCACTTTTTAGTAAAAATGCCATTTTATTTTGAAATACGCGTAAAAAAAGAGTTCGGGAACTAATATTCCGAACTCTTTTTGTCTTAGCGTTTATTATGTATTATTTCTGCGCTAAATCCGCAGATCGATATTAGTACCAAGCTCCGGTGTTACGCTGCGTTCCATAGCTGCGGAATCCATCATCTGTACGATTCCCTGTCCCAGTGCTTCGTTCGTATCCATCGCCTTACTAAGTACAGCTGTTCCGACTTGCGTCTGCAGATTGTTCGAAGCCATTGCCATTGATAATCCTGCGATATCCATAGGAACACCTCCTTCTATCGGTATCTCTCAGATACTGATATTTTACCACGATGCTCTGGCAATTACAACGGCAGTGTCAACAAATCTTCCACTTTTTCCATGGGATAGTCTGTTTTCTCGTATGTTTTCGCTTCACCGACTCCGGCAGCAAGCATCCCTCCGGCTTTCGCCGCATCGATTCCCGCTATGGCATCCTCCACCACAAGGCAATTTTCGGGTGAGGTCTGCGTATATTCAGCAGCCTTTAAAAATACTTCCGGATCCGGCTTGGATTTTGTAATATTTGTGCCATCGGAGATAGCGTCAAAATCATCCGTAAGTTGTGTCTGTGCCAGAATAAATTTCGTATTTTTGCTGGAAGAGCCAATAGCCAGCTGATAGCCTCTTTCGTGAAGTTCTTTCAGCATTCCGCGGATCTCTGGTCTCACATCCGCAGGAGACATTTTTTTCAAAAACTCTTTATAATAGCCATTTTTTTCTTCTGCCAGATCTTCTTTTTCTTCCTGTGTATATTTTCTGGTACTCTTCTCCAAAATGATCTCCAGAGAATCCATACGGCTGACTCCCCGCAGACGGTTGTTGATCGTCTCGTCAAAAGGAACTCCGATGCGATCCGCCATCTTTTTCCATGCCAGGTAATGGAACTTATCCGTGTATACCAGGACGCCGTCCAGGTCAAAAATAATCGTCTTTACCACGTTGTCTCTTCCTTTCCCATATTGCCCATATTTTCGTATTTCTTACACGCTTCTGTGCTTCTTCTGGTCCGCAGCATATGCGTCCGTCCGGGGGATCCACTCTAAAAATTTCTCGATCTGGATATTCCAGAATCTCCACTCATGGCGGAAGCCGTCTACGGGAACCCAGGTCACATCCACACCATTCTCTTCCATGAATTTCTCATAATGACACACCTTTTCCCAAAGCATATCCTGCATACCACATGCAAAATATACAGGCGGAATCTTCTTTCCTTCTGCCACATTCTTACGAATGAGTCCGTACGGGTCAAAGGGTCCGTCCTGAAGCTTATTTTTCTCCTGCTCATCCTCGGTACCGATGGCTGAGGAAAAGGCTCCAATGGCTGCGAAGCGCTCCGGATGGTTCAGGCCATGGATCATTGCACCGTAGCCGCCCATAGACAATCCTGCAATGTAGGTATCTTCAGGTCTATTCGATACCGGGAACATACCTTTGATGAATGCCGGTACTTCCTCGGACAGAAAACGGAAGAAATCGTCACCGTCACCGTTTTTACGGTAGAATTTATTCTCCGCAGAGATCATGACCACCGCCATGGACTGTTCTTCTGCAAAAAGCTCTACATTGGTGTAGCTGGTCCAGTCGCTGTGGTCATTGCCCAGTCCGTGGAGCAGATACAATACCGGATAAGGATCCTTCACTTCGTAGGAAGCCGGTCTGTCTGCCACACCCAAAGATTCCGGAATGGTGGGGCTTGGAATAATCACCGTCATTTCCACGGAACGCAATAATATCTGTGATATAAATTTTGTCTCAAATCTTGCCATAGCTGTCTTGCTCCTATTCTTCACCCACAGTGGCATTTTCCACTGGGTAATCTGTACACTGCCTGTTTTCTATGAAACCACCTTGCTCTTATGCCCGAATAACTGTTTTACCATCTGCACGACTCTCGCGCCATCGTTAATATAAGCCATGATCAGTGCCAGTACAACACCGGTAACGATCGTCTGAATGGAACTGTCGATGCCAAAGGCATTTAATCCGTAAGTGAACACTTCCATTCCCAGGGCTCCCACGAAGATACCCCAGGGCATATTGGTAAAGCCGCCCAGGAACAGTCCGATCAGCACAGGCGCCATGGAACCGAACATCAGAGCAGTAGAGCTTAAGTTATTGGCAGGCTCCACTTTACTGCTGCAGGCACTCAGCATGGCTGCACAGCCCAGCAGTGCACCTACCAGTGCGTAGGTCAGAATAATATTTTTCTTCTCATTGACACCGGCGTTCACTGCCAGTTTGGCATTGGCTCCGAGACTTCTGGTGTCATAGCCGAATTTGGTCTTGTATAGCAGGAACCAGGTCACCGCCATCACCACAATGAGGAGAATATAGATCAGAGGGAACTGGTTCATTCGAAGCAGTTCCTGCGTGTATTCGGTATCATTGGCGAAAAAGTTGACGCCGAGACCGTTGTTCAACAGTCCGCTGACCGCCTCATATACCATAACAATACCCATGGAGATGATCATGTTGGGGACACGTAATGTCACATAGAAAACAGCTTCGATCAGTGCCAGCAGCATGCAGGCTGCCACGCAGCACAGCAATACTCCGAAGGTTCCCATATGCAGCTGCATTCCCAGGTTACCGCCGATGATAGCTCCCAGCATGATAATGGCTCCGGGACCGAAATCCCATCTGCCACCGGACAACGGGATTGCAATTGCCAGGGCTATGATCGTATTTTCCACAGTATCATGAATAATGCCTTCTGTTGTGTATCCTGTGAAAAAGGATGTATTTCCGATAATCAGTGTAATCAGCGCAAAGACCGCATACATTCCTAACGGAAACAGTAAAGTCATTGCATACCTTTTGAAGTATCCTGTTTTCTTGCTCATAGTTTACGTTCCTCCATCTTAGAGCAGTAAGTCTGCCCATCTGAATCCCCGCGGCACTTTTGAGGGTGCCGCGAAGTATATTGCTTAAATTACTGACGTGCTGCCACAATATCGGACAGACTTCTGTTGGTCAGGGTGTTCAGATCAGCAAGAGTTGCATCTGCATTGTAGGAAATGATGCAGTTCTCCAGTTCCTCTGCGGTAACACAGCCATCTGCACCGTTCTCAGGTACTACATAGTTCTGATAGTTCTGCAGATCTTCGGTAGTTCCGATGACAGGATAACCGGCTACACCGTTGACAATGCTGCCTTCGTTATACTGACCGTCTGCTGCATCGGGATAGCTGTTGCCTTCCAGAGCATTAATGATTCTGGCTACACAGCTTGCGATTGCCTGGGTATGGTTATTGTTGCCGGCTGCCAGCAGGGCACCGCTGTTCATCAGAGATTCTACGGAAGTATCATAGCCCATGGCGATCAGCTTAACATTGCTGCCCTGCAGTGCGGGATATACATAGTCCAGACCGGAAGCCATACCGAAGACAGCGTCCATATCGGAATTCTGGTTGATCAGATCCTTGGTATTCTGCTGTACATCGTCAGAAGTCATACCGGAGGTAAAGGTAAGATCCTGTACTGCAATGTTCTTGGACTGCAGTTCACTTTGGAAGCTTGCGTAGATTTCAGGCGCATCGGAAAATGCCCATGCGGGGAAAGAAATACCGCCTACGTTGGTAATACCGGAATCTGCAACAGCGTCTGCATACTCTTTACCCAAAGCTGCCAGATCTCCGCCGAACTGCTTGGTACCACCCAGGAAATACTGTCCGGGATCTGTGCCTGCGAAATCATCCTCTGTGATATGGTCCAGTGCTACCACATAGTATACACCGGCATCCGCGCAAGTGCTCATAGCTGCCACAATGTTGGTATCATATCCGCTGATAATTGCCTGACAGCCGGAACTGATCAGATTCTCCACACAGGATACCTGGGCATCATCATCATAAAAAGTAGATTCGTATTCGAACTCTACGTTCATATTCTCCTGCAGATACTTACAGAAATTCTGAATGTTGGTACCCTGGGCATCGGTCCACTGGTACATTACCACACCGATCTTGTAAGGGTCCCCGGTTTTCTCGGTGTTTGCTGCTTCCGCGGTTCCCGCTACGCTCTCCTGTGCTGCGGTGGTACCTGCTGCCTCAGAGCTGCCGCTCTGTGTATTGTCAGCGGAACCACATCCTGCCATCATCATAACCGGCAGTACTGCTGCCATCATCAGGCTGATTATTTTCTTTTTCATAGTAAAACTCCTTCCTCTTTTTGGTCCTTTATGATTACTCTATTTATCTGGGCATCTCTGCGATGGATTTATTCTGTCGCAATGTCATGCCAATGATAACAATGAAAATGATACCTTTGACCAGTGTGATATAGGTCTGGTTCACACCGGAGATGGTAAGTCCGTTAGCCAGTAAAGTGTAGGTGATCACACCGGCAATCGCTGCTCCGATCCGGCTCTTGCAGCCTCCGTTTAAGTTCATGCCTCCGAGAATGACTGCCACCATGACATCCATTTCGGTACCGGATCCGATATTTTTACCTACATTGCCGCTGCGCGCCAGCAGGAATAAGCTTGCCAGTCCCACGCACGTGCCTGCGATAATGTAACACCATAACTTTACGATTTTTAATTTTGCACCGCTCTGCTCTGCACTCACCGGATTGTCACCGATTGCCTTGCAGTATTTTCCAAGCTTTGTGTAGTTGAACAGCACGATACCGATCAGCGCGATGATGATCATTGCCGCCAGGGCATATGCCACATTGCTTTTTAACGGCTGAATCAGATCATAACGGGTGATGTTCATACGTCCGTCATGCAGAGACAGAATGTAGGTCACCATACCCCTGGCGATGAACATGACCGCCAGGGAAGCAATAATACTCATCAGTCCCAGGTAGGCTGTGACGAACCACATGAACAGATACAACGCCACCGCCGTGGCTATGGAAGCCAGCACCGACACCGGTACGTTGCCGGTGGCATTCAATACCAGAGTAATTACCATGGTACACAGACCTGCCACCGCTCCGGAAGCAATATCCACGGTTCCGTGAGCGAACATGAAGATCATGCCAACGGAAATGATCATGAGTACTACCATCTGTCCCACCAGACTCTTCAGATTGTATGCAGAATAGATCTTACCCTTGGTCAGGATGGCAAATAGAATAAATACCAGTGTCAGGCTGCCATAGCAGACGATATTGTTTCGATGTTGTTTTATAAATTTTATTGCATTCATTCTTCACACCTCAAATCATATATTCAATAATCTGCTGTTCTGAAAGGTTCTCTGAACGTTTGAAAATCTGCGTTACTTTTCCATCTTTCATCACCATGACTTCATCACACATACCGATCAGCTCCGGCATCTCTTCAGAAATGATCAGGATTGAATAGCCTTCCTTTTTCATCCGGGCGATCAGCTGGTACATGGTGGTTTTGACACCGATGTCTACGCCTCGGGTAGGGCTGTCCATGATAATGATCCGGGACTTATTGCCGATCCATTTACCGAAGGATACCTTCTGTTTATTACCACCGGATAGTTCTCCAACTGCCTGATTCATGGAGGAGCACTTGATTGCCAGGGATTCGATCTGTTCCTTCGCATGTTCCCGTTCCTTCTTCGGCAGAATGAAGGTTCCCATACGGTTCAGGTTCGCCAGTACCAGGTTGTCCTTAATGGATGCCGGGAGCACCAGCGCTTCCTTATCACGGTCCTTGGAGATGTAACCGATACTACTGTCTAATGCATCCTGCACACTACGCACCGTAACTTCAGTGCCATCCGGTCGGAATGCCTGTACCTTACCCTCTGTCAGCTTATCCAGACCGAACAGTACTCTGCCCAGTTGATGCATTCCGCATCCGGACAGTCCGGCCACACCCAGGATCTCTCCCTCGTGCAGTGTCACGCTGACATCCTTCAGATCTCTGTTGGAAATATGTTCTGCCTGCAGGGTTACCTTTTCTCCATGAGAGCTGTCGTAATCGCTGCGGTAATAATCACCCTTGATCTCGCGGCCTACCATCGAATGTTTGATACGGTTCTCATCAAACTCCGCTCTCTCTATGGTGTCTACCAGTTTGCCATCCCTAAGCACCGTCAGCACATCGCAGTTCTCCATCAGTTCTTCCAGGTCATGGGATATGAACAACACCGCTTTTCCCTTGTCCCGCAGTTCATGAATGATGCGGTAGATGGTTTTTCTTCCGCTCTGGGACAATGCTGTGGTTGTCTCATCCACGATAAACAGGATAGGGTCGTAATACAGTGCTTTTGCAACCTCAACCAGCTTTCTGGTCTCTAAGCTGTAAGCAGCTGCCGGTCTGGTAACATCCACATCTGTCACACCGATATTTTCCAGCGCCTTGACTGCTTCTCTGTTCATTTCTGCTCTGTCAATGATTCCATGATGGGCAAAACGCTTCTCATCGCCTACGAAGATGTTCTCCGCGATGCTCAGTCCATCAATGGTGCCGGCTTCCTGCACGATCATGGTGATTCCACATTTTCTGGCATCCCCGGGATTCTTCGGACTGTATGGCTTCCCATACAGGAACATTTCGCCGCCCGTCACAGTGTGAATTGCACTGATCATGGAGGATATGGTGGATTTACCGGAACCGTTCTCTCCGATCAGTCCACGGATTTCTCCGGTCCGGATCGTCATGCTTACGTGATTGACTGCTGTGACATCTCCGAATTTCTTGGTCAGATCTTTTGTTTCAAAAAATATTTCATTCTGTTGCTTTTCCATACGGAAGTTTCGCCTCCTATGTTCTTACCAGACTTGTAACGTTTATAAATGTGCATCCCATTTTCCGCAGAATGGATCTACCGGGCTTTTTCCCTTGAACTCGCTGCGCCCTAGCAATTTCTCCATCAAAGCATCCACGGTCTGTGCATTTCCGGAATAACAATTGATGTAAGTCCGTACTCTCGGGAAATCCAACAGGTGATACGGATTTTCCAATGATACAAATACGGTGGGGACATCGTTGATATACAGTCCACAGTCCGCCCCCATGGGCTGTTTCCATTCAATCCGGACTACTGTCTGATTACTCTTGGTTGCCAGGTTTGCCACATACAGCATCAGATCATATTTGGACACCATGTCTTCGTATTTGGTGGTGAAGCCTTCTCCGTAAGGCTGGGGGACAAATTCGTCCACTTCGAAGCCTTCATCGATCAGTTTTTGTTTGATACTCTCGATTACGGGGCTTACTTTATAGATGGAATAGCCTTCACCGGTGGGTTCGATACGGTACAGAAGGATCCGGTGATATTTCTCCGGTGTAATAGGCAATACGTCTTTTTCCTCTTTTACCAGGGTAATCCCCTTATCCGCTACTTCGGCCGCCCATTTTTTGTGCTCGGCACATCCAACGATCGCTTCGGCCTTTTCTGTCTCCGGCAGTGTATTTTTATGATGCAGTCCCAGGGCTGCTTTCAGTGCCAGTACTCTGATCACGGCTTCATCCAGTCTCTCGGGAGTGATAATACCCTCTTCAATGCCCTTCAGCATGAAATGATAATCTTCTTCGAGATTTCTTGCAAACAGGAACATGTCGCATCCTCTTGCGATCGTCTCCGGAACCGCTCTCTCTCTGCCCATCGCCAGCATGAATCCTGCCATGGTGGTGGCATCGGTACTGATGACACCGTTGAATCCGAGCCGTTCTCTTAAGAGTCCCTGCAGAAGTTCACGGGACAGGCTTCCCGGCATCAGTTCTTCATCTTTGATATCGGGATTGATAGCTCTCTCCCATGCCGGCTGCATGATATGACCGGTCATAACAGTCAACGCTCCGGCATCAATGCACTTTTTATATACCATGCCGTAAGTATTCATCCAGGTCTCACAGTCGAGATCGTTGATGGATGTCACCAGATGCTGGTCTCTCTCATCCTGTCCATCACCGGGGAAGTGCTTGATGCATGCTGCCATTCCCAGCTTTTGGATCGTATTTACATAGGACAGACCCATACGGGCAACTCTCTCCGGATCAGAGCCAAAGGTACGGGTATTCGTAATGGGATTACGGAAATTCGAATCGATATCAATAATGGGAGCAAAGGACCAGTTGGCTCCCACAGCTCCGGCTTCTCTGCCGCATGCCTCCGCCATCTTCGCCGCCATTATCTCATCATCGGTAGCCGCGATCTCCATGGGAGATCCTACCAGCGTTCCTTCTTCCACAATACCATTACCGCCCTTTTCCAGGTTGGCTGCGATCAGGGGATATACTTTGCTACGGCGGATCACTTCTCTGGTGGCATCCACAGCATTCTTCGTCGGCATGATCCGGTACATAAATCCGCCGGGATTCATCAGATTGAATACATAATCCATTGTCTCTTTGCTGTTATTTTTCAATAATACGCAGAAAAGCTGTCCTGCTTTTTCTTCCGTGCTCATGCCCGCCAGTGTCTCATGCACCCATGTAATGTCGTCATCGCTTAAGTAAAATGGTTTTGCTTTTAAATCGATCATTTTTTATTCTTATGCTCCATTTCACGCAGTTGATTTTTGCTGCTTAATTAATTCTTTTAATTATGCCATCATTATAGTACCTGCCTATGGCATTTGCAATTGCTTATTTAGACAATTTAATTAAGCCATTTTTGGTAGAAAATCACAAATTTTATTGGATATTATTGACGGGCAGATTTTTCATATCTATAATATAGTTAATTCTTTTAAATATGCATTTTGTGTCAGGGGGGATTTTTAGAAATGACATCTTCGATCTCATCCAAAGGAAATAATATGATGCGTCTGAAGCAGGAGAACCAGTCCTCTATCCGCAAGATCATTTATCTGCGGGGACCGGTACTGCGCTCTTCTATTGCAGAAGACCTGCATCTGACACTTCCTACTATTACAACAAATGTGAATGCTATGCTTCAGAGCGGTATTTTATTTGAAGATCGGAACAATGTAGTCATGACGCCCGGGCGTTCTGCACTGCCGGTGGATATCGTTCCGGATTCCCGGTATTTTATCGGTGTAGAGATCACACAGATCTCCAGAAGTGTCTGCATCTGTAACTACCGTGGGGCAATCGTCTTTACCAGTATTGATAATACCATATATAAAGAATATAGCGAAGTACTGCAATCCGCAGCCCGTCTGGTACAGGCTGCACTCCAGTCCACCGTGGTTCCCACGAATCGGATCTGCGGCATAGGTGTCTGTCTCCCCGGTCTGATCGATTCCGAGGCAGGAAAACTTTTGGCACACCGCCAGTTTGGCTGGTATGACAAGGATGTGGTGAAGGATCTGCGGGAGTTTACCGGTTATACCGGACCCATTACGGTTGAAAATGATGCCTCTTCCAGAGCGCTTGCTGCGCAGCTGTTCCTCAGGGAACAGTTAAAAGAGGTTCCGTCGTTTTTCTATTTATATGTATCTATCGGTATTGCTTCACCGTTTGTAAAAAATGATTTCTCACTGTCCAGTTCCCCGGTAGGTGCCGGTGAGTTAGGTTATATGATCATGGATCCGAAGATGCCCTTCGGCACCTGGGGCAGCACCGGCAGTCTGAACAATCTCGCCGGCATCCGTGCCCTGAAAGAACAGGCGCAGGCAGCCGCAACCTCCGGACGCGCTCCTTATCTGTATTCCCTATGCGGTGATGCTCTGCCTACAGAGGCCCAGCTGATGGATAGTGCTACCCATGATGAAGTGATCGATGAGCTGATCTGTGATGTAATCCTGTATCTCGGTGTGGCTATTGCCAACGAGGACAACTTGGTTCGTCCTGAGAGTATCCTTGTGGACGCTCCCTATTTTGTCCATCAGAAATACCGGGAGCTCTTTATGGATACCCTTTATAAATACTCCTTCCGTCCCAGTTCCTTCCGCTTTCATATCATTTTTCTGAACCGGGATGAACTGCCGGGTGCAAAAAGTGCTGCAGCGGTTGCGATACGTAGTGATTTCGATAAGTACATTGCGATATAATGTCGATGGAACCAAAATATCATCTTAACATACAACAAAAATACCGATTCCGGAAATATGTTGTCTTTCCGAATATCGGTATTTTTCATTTTTACTGTTCTCAGATCCTGCGGATGCTTTTCTCCGTGATCTGGATCTTGCCTTCTTTTAACAGATGTCCCACTGCACGCTTGAATTCATTTTTGCTCATGCCGGTCTCGTGGGTAATGACCTCGGGGGCTGCCTTATCATTAAAAGGCAGAGCTCCCTCATAGCTGTCTAACAGCTTCTCAATTTTCTCTGCATCCTTCTGGATCTGCAGGTATGCTTTTTCGCGGATGCTCAGTGTAAGTTTGCCGTCCTCCAGCACTTTTACGACGCGGGCGGTCACCTGTTCTCCGACCCCTGGCTGCTCTGTGGCGCCAAAGAGTTCTTTTTTCGGGATCAGTGCGGAGAAACAGTCATCCACGGCTACAAATGCTCCGAAATTTTTGCTGATCTCATAGATCCTGCCGGTGACCTTGTCATCTTTTTTATAAGGGCTGTCCGTGCGCAGATGTTCGTAGACATTCATGGTAGCGCAGAGTCTGCCGCTTTTGTCGATATAGAGGGAAGATAACACCTGATCTCCCGCTTTTACTTTGCGGGTCTGCTGCTTGAAGGGCAGGAAGAGATCCTTCTCCAGTCCCCAGTCCAGGAATGCACCCACTTTTCCGATCTGTACCACCGTCAAAAGCGCCACCTGTCCCATTATTAATTTGGGAGTTCTGGTCGTGGCGATCAGGCGATCGCTGGAATCCCGATACAGGAATACCTCCACCTCATCCCCCACCTTTGCTCCGGCAGGAACCTGTTTAGCCGGCAGGAGCACTTTGTCATCCGGTGCTTCCTTCGTTGCCAGATAGACTCCGAATTCTACTTTTTTCACAATTACAAGCGTCTGTTTTTCGCCTAATTTCAGTTCCACGTTTTCTCCTGTTCTGTCTGTTTCACAGCTTTTGTTTCAGTTATCGGTTCAATTAATTTTGCTATTATCACTACTGTCGTAGAAATTCTACGGATACATAGGGTCTGCCTTCCTCATCCCGCAGGCTGACAACATAGCCACTCTCCACAGAGACTATGTAAGGATACAACACATCATCCAGAAATGCCTGCTTTTTATATTCCGCACGCATCTGGTGAATCAGGAAATCATCCGGCAGATACTCCATGGCAATGTTCACATATTGGCCGTTGTTCACGTGATGGTTGGTGTCCAGATGATGCTTTTTCACCACGATGGGTTCCAGCAGCTGTCCACCTTCCGGTACGGTGATCTTGCGGGGGGCATAATCCATGTCCAGCTTTTCATCGATTCCGTAGCCCTTATGCATGGCTTCGTTCACCGCCACCGGTTTGCCCGTGGTCATATCTAACAGACTCCAGAGAGAGTTAGCCTTCGCCAGGTAATTTCCCTCTTCATCCAGCATTGCGAAATTACGGTATCCCAGAAAGCCCTTTAATTCATAGGGCAATGTCACAATTTTTACTCTCTCACCCAGCCTCGGATACCGGTCTACCACGATCTGCCAGGAGGATAATACCCATGCCTGTCCGATCTCCTTCATATAGCCGATTCCGAGCCCCACATCTTCCGAATGGAAGGTGGAGCAGTCCTGAAAATAATTCAGCAGTGCATTCAGCGTAAGTTCCCCTTCGCTGTCCGTCTCACTGTAACGTATTCTGCTGTCAAATGCGTACATGTATCATATCTCCTTTGTCTGCTCCCAGCTGTCAGCCCCTGTGAAACGTATTTACAGGGACAGCGGAGAGATTCCCAACAGCATCTGTACGATCTCCGGGAACATCTGCAGAAGGATCATCACGATCCAGAAAATGCAGTAGCAGAGCATTCCGGGATTGCAGATGACTGTTTTGAATCTCTGTCCCTTAGGGATCTGTCCCGGCTCCACGGCAAATCTTTTACGGAAGACAATAAACAGAACAATTCCGGTGACCACTGCTGCCAGAATAAATAATACATAGATCATATAACCAATCCAGCCCGGCAGATATTGCATCATGAAGTCCATGATAGCCTGCGCATCCCCGCCGTTCATGACGATCTCCTGGTATTCGTCCAGATGAATTGCCTTCAACAGCAGAACGCTTATCACAGCTCCCATAAAGTTGATACACATATGTAAGCCGATCGTAATCTTCAGATTGCCCGTTTTCACATACAGAAATGCCAGGAACATTCCAAGCAGCATTGCATACGCAAACTGGTTCAGGTTGCCATGGAACAGTCCGAACATCAGGCCGGACAGGATAATAGCCACTCCCTGACCGTATTTTACGGTGCGATCCACGATCAGCTTGCGGAAAATATATTCTTCCAGGATTGGTGCACAGATCACCATATAGAGAAAGGTAACCATCATGTTGGACTCTGTTGCATAGGCCATAAGGGCATTATCTACTTCCGAGCCCTTCAGTGCACCGACTACCGTAGTGATCAGCGTTCCCACCAGATTACCGCAATACATCAATGCATAACACATGATCAGTGCCACAATGAACTGTCCGGGTTTCATACTTTTTTTTGCAGGTGCTTCCCCGGGTATCCGCTTCACCAGTGCAATCAATATCGGCATACCGATCAGATACAACGGCAGGACAGCAAGGATCAGGTTGATAGTCGTATTCTCCAGCCACTCCGGCTTTACCTGTCCCACAACAGCCACGACTGCTATCTGCACTGCATAGATGATCAATGTTCCGATCAGGAACCTCCAGCCCAGACTGGAAAAACTCTTCTTCATACTTTTTTCTTCCATGTTATCTCTCCCCTCATGTCATAGAAAAAGCTGTGCACCGCAAGGATACACAGCCCCTTATTTTTCTGCTGTGGTCTATTCCCCAAGACCATTCTCTACAGCTTCTACCAGAGTCTTCAGTGCCTCTGCCTCATCCTCGCCTTCGCATACGAATTCGATCTCATCTCCGCACTTTACACACGCTCCCAATACGCTCAACACGCTCTTGGCGTTAGCTGTGTTCTCACGGAATTTGAAAGTGATCAGAGACTTGAACTGCATTGCCTCCTTGCACAGGATTCCGGCGGGACGCAGGTGCAAGCCCGTAGGATTCTTGATTACAACTTTCTGACTTACCATATGACAAACCCTCCACTATCGATATTTATTCTGCATAATTTTCAATCATTCTTATGAATTTATACACCCATCACATTCCTATCATAGCATGAATGTAATTCATTCACAAGAACTTTTCCAAGACAACTTTCGCAATCTGTCTGTTTAGAACATGATATCCTGGATCAGGTTGGCAAGTCTCTGTGCTTCCTCCTGGATCACCTGCTGATCTTTTCCTTCGATCATAACTCTTACCAGAGGCTCTGTTCCGGAGGGACGGATCAGGACACGGCCTTCTCCCGCGAACTTCTCCTCCAGATTCTGAATAGCATCTGCAATCTCGGGATATTCCATGTATTTTTCTTTTTTATGGTTAGCGACTTTGGCATTTACCAGCGCCTGAGGCAGTACTTCCATGATCTGGGCCAGTTCGGACAGAGGTTTACCGGTCTCTACCATTACCTGTAACAGATGCAACGCGCTGAGCAAACCGTCACCGGTGGTATTCTCATCCAGGAAAATGATGTGTCCGGACTGTTCTCCGCCGAGACTTGCACCGATTTCCTTCATGCGTTCCAATACATAACGGTCGCCTACCTTGGTTTTCTCCATGGTAATGCCGTTCTTCTCAGCCATCAGGAAGAATCCCAGATTACTCATTACGGTTGCTACGATAGTGTCCTTTTTCAGGGTTCCCTTGCTCTTCATAAAGTTGCCGACGATTGCCATGATCTGGTCACCGTCTACAATCTTACCATTTTCGTCTACTGCTAAAAGTCTGTCAGCATCTCCGTCAAATGCAAGACCTACGTTTGCTTTCTCATAAACGACTCTCGCCTGCAGTTCTTCCATATGGGTGGATCCACAGTTGGCATTGATGTTAGTTCCGTCCGGGTTGTTATGGATGGCTACCACGCTGCCCCCCAGTTCCTTCAGGCATTCCACAGATGTGTAGAAGGAAGCTCCCTCCGCACAGTCTACTACGATCTTCAGGCCGGACAGATCTACATTTACGGCTCTCATAGCGTGGTTAATATACTCTTCTCTGGCATCGGTACGGTATTTGATCTTACCTACGCCGGGACCGATAGGGAACTTGATGCCGGGCATATTGTTCCGGATCAGCGCTTCGATCTCGTCTTCCATAGCATCCGGAAGCTTATAACCGTTGCCGTCAAAGAACTTGATCCCGTTGAACTCTACCGGATTGTGAGAGGCGGAGATCACAACTCCCGCATCTACTTTGTATTTCTTGGTCAGGTAAGCCACTGCCGGAGTCGGGATTACTCCCACATATACACAGTTAGCGCCTACGGAGCAGGCACCGGCCATCAACGCATTCGCAAGCATATCCCCGGAGATTCGGGTATCGCATCCTACCATGATCGTCGGCTTGTGTTCATTTTCCTTGGTGAGAACATACGCTCCCGCCTGCCCAAGCTGCATTGCAAGCAGCGGGGTCAGTTCCTCATTGGCAATACCGCGTACGCCATCTGTTCCAAACATTCTAGCCATTGTAAAAACCCTCTCATTCTATCTCTATTCTCTATTTCATGCCTTTTGAACCTGCGGGTCTACCCGTTGATCAGGTACTACTGTCCGCATTTTTCAGTCGGATATGAATATTCACATCTGTATCTACCGTGATGTTCTCTGACAGATTAAATGTTACGGGAATCGTATAGTTCCCGGGTGTCAACTCTTCCAGACCGTTGTCTTCCATCCACTGATTCAGATCCAGGACTCCTGTCACACTGCTGTCGCGCAGTATGCTGACATCTCTGGTCAGACCGGATACGGTAATATTGTATTCCTCTGCCGTGGAAGTAACCTCTGCTTCCATGCCATCCGGTACTCCGGTAATGGAAATATTATCTGCCGGAATCGTAAGATCCTTGGTATCAATCGGTTCAATGTAGACTGTGGCGGTAATCTTGCCATCAAAGTTCTTGTTCGCCAGTCGTACATTGGACGGCAGATATTCCTTCAGGTTGATGATATCTACCAGGTCACCGGACTGTCCGGTAATGTTCATCCGGTCTTCCGGTACAGTGATCGCAGAGATTCCCACCAGTGCAGATGCTGTTCCGGCGATTCTTACCGTAGGCACACTGCTCTCCACCTCACCGGTAGCCATATAGCCGTCCTCGGGTACACCCATATATTCAATTTCAACCGGCACTTCCTTGGTTGCCAGTACTTCCACCGTCATATGTGCGGAATTTACATTTTTCTTGACACTTTCCAGGGTCAGTTCATTGTCGTCCGCATCATACAGCTTGATGTCTACGTTTGCAGACAGGCTGCTGGTGGAGTCTGTCACATTGATATCCACTCCGGCATGATCCACCTGCGAGATTGCGGATTTCGGTCCGGTAACCTCGATATTGGTCTGGTCCAGTGTTACGTTTCCGATCAGGTAGCCGGAAGCCACTTCACCAATGGTATTGCTCTCCAGCTTGATCCACTTGCTTGTCTTGTCTTCCACGTTCAACCGCACCGAGTCGTGGTTGCCCTTGATCTCTACAGAATCATTGCTGACATTCTCACAATAATAAGTGATTGCTATCGTATTGATATCGGTCAGCTTGCTCATATCTGCTTCCGCCACGATATCGCTCCGGCGCAGTTCGGATTTTACAATACTCTGCGGTCCCGTAACGGTGACCCTTACCAGGTTACTGTTATCCAACACCTCGTAGACTTTTCCTTCTTCATCCAGAAGTTCCGTATTGATCAGCCGGACCTGGATATTATTAAAAGTCACGGTATCCTTCGGGTCATAGATCTGTGCCACCAGGAACCACAGTACAAAAGCAAGTACCAGAGAAGCAAGCTTCAGGCCCAGATTACGTGTCAATGCTTTTTTCATTTCTTGTCTCGGCTCCTTCCCTTCCAGATTCGCAGATTCTTATGTTCCTCTACGGGGTTGTTCAGGATCTTATACATTCTGTCTCGCAGGGAATCCGCATCGAGATTGCGCTCCAGCTCACCTTCATAAGCAACGCTGATCTTGCCGGTCTCCTCGGACACAATGATCGTCAGGGAATCCGTGATCTCTGAGATACCCACGCCGGCCCGGTGTCTGGTTCCCAGTTCCTTGCTCAGTCCCAGATTGTCGGACAGAGGCAGATAACAGGTAGCGGATGCTACTCTGTTTCCTCTGACAATTACCGCTCCGTCATGCAGCGGTGTATTATGTTCAAATATATTGATCAGCAGCTGGCTGGTAACAATAGCGTCCACATCGATACCGGTTCTCTCATAATCCCTCAGGGATACTTTCTGTTCGATCACGATCAGTGCACCGGTCTTCACCTTTCCCATCTCTACACAGGCCTTGGTAATCTCATTGATGGTCTTCTCGGAAAATCCTTCATTCACCCGATGATTATTATCAAACGGGAGTACAGAACTGATAATATTTTTCTTGCCCAGTTCTTCCAAAGCTTTTCGCAACTCCGGCTGCAGCACCACGATCAATGCCGTCACCGCAAATCCCAACACATTCTGTGCCATCCACAGTATCGTTGTCATTCGGAAAAAGTAAGCCAACAGCAAAAAAACAAGGATGACAACCAGACCCTTAAGCAATATCCACGCCCGGGTCGTCTTCATCCATACCAATGTATAATACAGTAATACCGCAATGATCAGAATCTCTGCCACATCGCCGAAATCCATAGTCGTACGGTAACTGCTGAAGTTTTTCGCATATTCTGCCAGCTTATCCCATAACTGCATTTTTCATTAATCCCTTCAGAACAATTCTTCGTAATCGTCCGAGTCGCCCTGCGCCATATGATCACTGCTTATGGTAACGCTTCTGCCGCCGGTCATTTCCCGTCCGCGGTAGGGATTTTGCTGTCCATAAGGAGCTCTGCTTCCGGCAGGCGCTGTACGCTCTGTTACTACACTTCTTGCGGATCCTTCCGCACTTCTGACATTCTGTCCGCCACTCCGGCTCTGGCCGGAAGATCTGCCCTGTCCCGCAGGTCTCGCGCTCTGTGACGCCGGTCTGCGCTGGGTGTTGATCTTCTTCACAGTATTGGTAGGTGCCGACACAGTCATCTTCGGTACCGCTTTTACATAGTAATAATATTCATCGTCTTCAAACTGGACCTTTTCTGTCCTGCTGTAGTCCAGACAGAAGCGGAAGAACTCTATTATCTTACATACGATCACGGTAACAATCGCACCCAACAGTGCACTGAGGATGGAGAGATTCGTATCATACATAAGATCTCCCACCAGCAGGATAAGCACCTCGATTATGATTCCGGCCGCCATTGCAATGGTCCAGGAGTGATCCACGCTCATTCTGCGGATCAGGTATACTACAATCACGGTCACGGTAAATGCCACGATCATGACTAACATTGCCTTATTCCCCAGCATGCCGTCGATCAGAAGGCGCAGCTTCGCCGTAGCCTCCTCCGCGCCCATGGAATTGATGGTAGGCGCATTGCTGATCACCGTCTGGATCAGATAATACACTACAACACCGCATCCTACGGATACACAGGAAGCAGGGGTTCCGATCAGTCCCATGGCAACCGGCACAACATAAGGAAGCTTCAGCATGCACAGAACGGGGGTCAGTACCACTACCAAGGCTTCTTTGGCCGTGAACCTAAGGAAAAGCAGATACAGCAGTAAAAATACCACCAATCCCACTGCCGCCGTCTCAATGGATAAAGCATACATATGAAGCAGTGTAAACAGCATGGCAAATACCACCATAAATCCGGTAGGCAGGAACGAACATAACAGAGATACGATCAGTACGATCGCCATATTGTCTATCTTTGTCATATATCCCATTTTGCCGTTTATGATGCTCAGCACGATAAAACTAAGCAGGAATTTGATCACCGGCAGAATAAAAGCTTCGTTTCTGCTGTAGATCTTTTTCAGATTTTCTCTTAATTCCAGTAAAGCAGTCATATTTCCTCCATATCAATCTGCATCTGTTATTCATTATAAATGGAATTCAGCTTTTTCAGATTGTTATAATAGCATTTCAGGCTCTTCTTCGCCCTGGCATAGCGCAGAGAACAGATCAGGTAAGAAGCTGCTCCGTATACCACTACCGTAATTCCGTAATACAGCAGAACATTTTTTGCAAAACTGATCAAGTCCATTTTGTAAATATCCTGCATAAAGGTCTCAAAATCATAGAAAACAAATAAGGCAAGGCATACCGCATAAGCAATCGTAGCACACAGAATAGACTTCAAAACCTGTATTGCTATATAATCGCTGCGAAAATAACGGCCGATCGCCATATTCTTTTTGCCTTCATTCTCTTCATAGGATGCCATTTGGGTCATCAATATGATCTTTTCTTCGTTCAGCATAATTCCTCCGCCCGCAGATGCTTACAGATAGCGCATCCGGTCTCCGTCTCTGGATGAAGTAGGATGCTGCTTCAGCATCTGCTGTTTTTTGGGCAGCACACTCTGCAGGTCCATTGACATTTCATACTTACATTTCTCGCAGAATCTTCCGCTCCGGATAGGAGCACCACATTTCTCACACTGCAGATAAATTGCCGATCCTTCCGTCAGCTCCAGTCTCTCCTCCCGAAGCCACTGCTGGATCTGGGAAGGTTCCACATCGCAGTTCTCCGCTACATCCTGAATGCCTACTCCGGGGTTGGAACGGATATATTCCTTAACTTCCTGGAATTTAGCTTCCATTTTCTCCCGGCAGTGGGGGCACAGGATAGGTCCTGCCACATAATTAAATATATGTCCACACATTCTGCAGTTTCTTATATTCATAGTATCCTCACACCTTCCTCATCATAATCCGGCGCCGCATGCCAACGTAACACAATACACTTCAGATACGCCGTAGGATTTTAATAGTGCTGAGATCTCATCCAGCGTGGTACCGGTTGTATAAATATCATCCACCAGAATAATCCGGTCATATAATTTTACATCATTTCTGCCTATATTAAAAGCCTTTTTCAAATTATTTTGCCTTTCCGTGGGATTCAGTCGTTTCATCGGTGCCGTATTCCGTATTCTTTTTACCAGCTTTTCATCCACTGGAAGATTTAGACTCTTCCCCAATGCTCTGGCAAGGCACGCTGCCTGATTATACCCGCGCGACTTTAATTTCTTCCGGTGCAGTGGCACCGGTACCAGCACGTCCGGCGAAACTCTGCGAATAAACTCTCCTAAGTATTTTCCCATTTCCTCTCCGTAGAAATCCGCGTATTCCTGTCTCCCTTTGTATTTAAAGCGATAGAGAGACGGAGCCGCCGTGCCGTATTCATACAGTGTTCTGGCACGGTCAAACATATGCTTTCTGCCTCTGCAGTCCATGCAGAGTTCTTCATCTCCCTGTATCTTTTTTCCGCATTTCATGCACCAGGGAGGAGTCACTGTGCGGAGCTTCGGAAGACATTCCAGGCAGATTTTCTCCCCGAAAGGTTTCACGATTCTGTCACACACCGGGCATCTGGTGGGAAACAATAGCTTCCATATCATAATTATATCCCCTCCGGCAGGCCGCAGATCTCCCTGATTCGACTTTCCAATGCCGTGTATCTGCGGTTCTCACTGACATTGTCGATCATATTCCTCACCGTCTCGCTGCTGCCTAAGATCGTAACACAGTTCCTGGCTCTTGTGATTCCCGTATACAGAAGATTACGGTTAAACAGCATTCTGGGACCTCCGAGTAGCGGCAGGATCACTGCGGGATATTCACTACCCTGAGACTTGTGGATCGTAATGGCATAGGACAGCTCCAGTTCCTCCAGCCCGGAAAATGGATAATTGACCCTCCTGCCATCATCAAACTCCACGAGAAGTGTAGACATTGTCTCATTGATCTCCAGGACTCTTCCCATGTCTCCGTTAAAGACACCCATGCCCTTATCAATGGGAATGTTATATCTGCCCACGATCTCCCACTCCAGTTGGTAGTTATTTTTGATCTGCATGACCTTATCACCTTCGCGGAAGACGGTATTCCCATAAGAATGTTCTTTTTTATGAGGATCCGCCGGATTCAGGTACCTCTGTAAGATACCGTTCAATGTCTCACAACCCAGGCTTCCTTTCCGCATGGGCGTCAGTACCTGAATATCGAAGGGTGTGGCATTTACATATTTGGGCAGCATCTCCCGGATCAGTTGGATCATATGTTTATAAATAACATTCACATCGTTTCGCTCCAACAGAAAAAAGTCCCGAGATTTATTGTCCAGAGCGATCTGTTCTCCCTTGTTGATACGGTGTGCATTGACTACAATGTCACTTTCGCCCGCCTGACGGAAGATTTTCTCTAAAGTTACCATGGGGAAGGCTTCGCTGTTCATCAGATCCCGCAGCACCTGACCAGGTCCCACGCTGGGCAGCTGGTCCACATCCCCAACAAGAATGAGTCTCGTTCCCGGCAAAATGGCTTTTAAGAGTGCCTGGAACAGTTGAATATCCACCATGGACATCTCATCAATGATCACTACATCTGCCTCTAAGGGATTCTCCTGATTCCGTTCAAAGTTGGCTCTTCTGGTATCATCATCTGACAAGGCACTGTTTAGTTCCAATAGACGATGGATCGTCTTCGCTTCAAAACCGGTCGCTTCTGTCATTCTCTTGGCTGCACGCCCCGTGGGCGCCGCCAGGAATATGTCCATTCCCTCCGACTCAAAATAACGGATGATCATATTGATGGTTGTCGTTTTTCCGGTGCCGGGTCCTCCGGATAAAATAAAGAGACCATTCTTTATGCTTTCCTCCACTGCTTTCAGCTGCAGTTCATCCAGTTCCATGGATAGGTTTTCCGCCATACGCTCCAGTCTCTTACGGATTGCCATATCCTGTGCGGGAAGATTTTCTGCCTCCAGCATGGGAATATTCAGGTTCCGAAGCATATTGGCACAATTCAGTTCCGCATAATAATATGCCGCCGCGAAAACCGCATCTCCTTTTGCCACCAGCTTCCTGTCCATGATCAGATTATCCACCTGCGGGCGGATATTTTCCTCTGATACTCCCAACAGTTCCGATGCTCTGCGAAGCAGAAGTTCCAACGGCAGAAAGCAATGTCCTTCTCCCACCGCCTGCAGTAGTGTATACAAGATTCCACTCCGGATGCGGTAATCGGAATCGGTGTGGATACCGATCCTCCCGGCGATCTCATCAGCAATGCGGAATCCCACTCCACTGACATCCTCCGCCAGTCTGTAAGGATTCTCACGCATCACGCTGTACATTTCCATTCCATAGGTGTTATATATTTTCACAGCCAGGGTATTGCTGATACCATACTGCTGCAGATAGACCAGGGCCTCTCTGAGGTCTTTTTTTTCTTCCATCTGAACAGCAATCTCCTGGGCTTTCCGTTCGCTGATTCCTTTTACTTCCACCAGCCGTTCCGGTTCCTCCTCTATAATCCGGAAAGTATCATCTCCGAATTTTTTCACGATTCTGGCAGCCAGTGCTTCGCCCACACCCCGGATCGCTCCGGATCCGAGATAGCGTTCCATGCCGGCGCGATCGGTGGGTGCCACAGTCTCATAGGTCTGTATCTTGAACTGTCTGCCGTAGACCGGATGCTCTATGTATTCACCCTCCGCAGAAATATTTTCTCCCTGTCCTAAGCCTTTACACATACCGACACAGGTCACTTCTTCTCCCTCTGCCACCAGTGCCATGACTGTATATCCATTATCACTGTTTTGATAGACAATATGATCTACATATCCTGTAATGTTATCCATTTCCATTCCTCATTCCGGTGTATGTTCTGTTACATGTGGCTGATCTCTACGAAAACGTAAGAGAAAACCGCTGCTGCGGTGATAGATTTAAGAAAGGGGCTGCCGGGAACGGCAGCCCGAAATAGTTACTCAAGATTATAATTGCGCTTCATCTGTTCATACAGCATCTGTGCCAGTCCCAGGCTGTTCTGCTCTGTGGAATCCGAAGCGATCTGCTGTACCATCTCATCCTTGTAATAATCCATCAGCTGAGAGTTGGAAGAAGAGGTGCTGTCACTCTCCGGGATCGTCTTCATCATCTCTTTGAACATCTGCTCTACGAAATAGGCCTCGAACTGTTTGCAGGCATCCATGAGTTCATCATCGGTCGCTTTGGAATAATCTGCACTGTTTAATTTATCCTGTAATTTGGAAGCCGTCTGGTTCGCCGCGTTGGTATAAGCGGTGCTGTCTAAAGCAGAGCTCCCGTATAAACTGCTAATATCCATAATTTAGCCTTTCTATACGCTTCGCGTTTCCTTCGATGTCGGGCATTCGCCCTATCAAACCGCAATCTGACGCTCTTGTCTGCAAGCAGCCAGATCGTCATCTTCCGGTTTGGCATTGCTCATTACCTACGCAGGTTATTCGCCTGCTGTAACATCTCATCGGACGCTGTGATTGCTTTGGAATTCAGTTCGTAAGCTCTCTGTGCCACGATCATGTTGACCATTTCATCCACGACCTGTACGTTGGAGCTTTCCAGATATCCCTGAATGATGCTGCTTCGTTCCACGTTATTGTTGGTAGCTTCGTTAATCGCCTGTCCGCTGGCTGCGGTCTGCTGATACAGGCTGTCTGCCAGTCTCTCCAGTCCGTTGGGATTGTTGAACTGGAATACACCGATAGTGATACCAATGGGCTGAGGATTGTTCTGTGCATCGGGATAACACAGGCTTCCGTCCTTGCTGACCGTGATCTTACTCATTACATAATTGTTGCCAAGCACAATAGGTCTTCCCTGGGTATCCAGTACCGGAAGTCCTTCGGAGGTTGCCAGCATATTACCGCCGTTGGACGCCAGTGTAAACTTCAGATTACCGTTCCTCGTATAGTAAGTGTTGCCGTCTGCACCGCGCACTGCGAAAAATCCCTTTCCGTCAATAGCAAATGCTGTATCACTGTCGGATGCAGTCAGGTTTCCCTCCTTAAATACGGAACTGATGGATGCGTTTCTTACACCGAGTCCCACCTGTGCGCTGCTGGGCTTGGTATCTCCATTCGCTGAGGTGGTCTTCGTCTGAATGTTCTGATATAACAGGCTCTTGAATTCATTGGCCTGTGTCTTGTAACCTGTGGTATTGACATTTGCCAGATTGTTGGCAATGGTATCCACATTTGTCTGTTGTGCGATCATGCCGGTCGCTGCTGTCCATAAGCTTCTGACCATATGTAGTCTCCTCTCAAGCTGTCCCTTATGTCCTCCATGACCCGGTTTTTCATCCTGAAATCATACTATATCTATATATCGGCTATTTTTTATTTTAGATTACTGGACTCTGCCAATCTGGTTCACTGCCACATCCAGAGTGTCGTCAATGGTCTGCACTACCTTCTGATTTGACTCATAGGCACGGGTAATGGAGATCAGATTTACCATTTCGGATACGATCTGTACATTCGCCATCTCCAGATAACCGGATTTCACCTGGGCATTGGAAGCAATGGTCTGTGCTCCCTGAATTGGCTGATAGTATGTCTCACCATATTTTTCCAGATAGTCATAGTCTGCGAAATCCGTCACCTGGATCTTCGCCATTGCCTGACCATTCTGATAAATGGTACCGTCATCGGTAATAGAAGAATCGATCAGAGTATTTAACCGGATCCGCCTGTTCTGGGTATCTAAGACATAATCACCCTCTTCGGTTACCAGGTAGCCGTCCTTATTCAGCGTAAACTGTCCGGCACGGGTATACTTGGTATCGGTCTCCCCTGCCTTATTGGTAAATTCGATGGCAAAAAATCCTTCTCCGGACAATGCCAGGTCATAGGTATTGCCGGTAATACGGAAGGATCCCTGTGAATAGTCGGTATAGTTCTCACCGATCTTCACACCGGGATTCTTGATACCGATTTTCTGGGCATTTCTCATGCCCACTGACTGGTCCTTGATCTTAACTGTCAATACATCATCAAAAGACTGGCTGGTAGAGCCTTCCTTTTTATAGCCGACAGTAGACGCATTCGCCAGATTATTGGTCATGATATCCATTCTGTTCTGTTCGTTTAACATACCGGTATATGCGGTATATAGACCTTTAACCATTCGTATCCTCCATTTGCGATATCGATCCTTCGACAAATGTTCGGCATCCTGCCATTTGCTTTATTAATTCTCTCTGTATCCTGCAAGAAACTCTACGTATTTACCGGTTCCGATAGCTACGGCTGTCATAGGATCCTCTGCTGTCATGGTGTTGATACCTGTCTTGGCAGAGATCAGATCCTCCAGACCACGAAGTAAGCTTCCACCGCCAGTCAGAACGATTCCTCTGTCCGCAATATCGGCTGCCAGCTCAGGGGGAGTCTTCTCCAGTACGCTGTGAATCGTCTCCACGATCTGTGCAGTAGTCTCCCGCAATGCTTCCTCGGTCTCCTCGGAAGATACCTTGACGGTCTTCGGCAGACCGGTAACGAGGTTACGTCCTCTGACATCCATATAGTCTACTTCTGCTCTCTTATAGCAGGAACCGATCTTGATCTTCAGATCTTCTGCGGTTCTCTCACCGATGAGCAGATTATGTTTTTTACGCATGTAACGAACGATGGCTTCATCAAAATCATCACCTGCGATCTTGATGGAAGCGCTGACTACGGTACCTCCCAGGGAGATTACCGCGATATCGGAAGTACCACCACCGATATCTACGATCATATTACCGCAGGGCTTGGAAATATCGATTCCGGCACCGATAGCGGCTGCAATGGGCTCCTCAATGATGGATACCTCTCTGGCACCTGCCTGATAAGTAGCGTCTTCTACTGCCTTTTTCTCTACTTCCGTAACACCGCTGGGTACGCAGACAGCAATACGGGGCTTACGGAAGGTTCTCTTACCCAGCGCCTTCTGGATAAAATACTTCATCATTTTCTCTGTTACGGTATAGTCGGAGATAACGCCCTGACGTAACGGTCTAACCGCTACGATATTGCCGGGAGTTCTTCCCAGCATCAGTCTCGCGTCCTCACCGATGGCTTTAATCTTATTCGTATCTCTATCAAAAGCTACAACAGAGGGCTCCTTCAATACGACACCCTTTCCTCTGATGTATACCAGAATGCTGGCGGTACCTAAATCAATTCCGATATCTGTGCACTGCATTTTTTATTACCCCTTTCCGATGGTATCTATCTATAAGTCTTGACTCTACACGCTCTTTTAGTCATATATATCATATTATAACTGAATTTTTCCCATTTTCATAGAGGGTAAATATTAATTTTTATAACTATTCAGAACCATGCAAATATCATCGACTATTTGTCGAATTTTTGCAAATGGAGGCTGAATAGTTATCGTAGCTCCTTCTCCAGCATCTTTTTCACATAGTATCCGGTGTAGGATTTTTTCACCTTTACGATCTCTTCCGGGGTACCCTGGGCGATCACTGTGCCGCCACGGTCTCCGCCTTCCGGTCCCATATCAATGATATAATCCGCGGTCTTGATCACATCCAGATTATGCTCGATGACAACTACCGTATTGCCGCCGTCTGCCAGTCTGTGCAGGATCTCCACCAGCTTGTGCACATCCTCAAAATGCAGTCCTGTGGTAGGCTCATCCAGAATATATATCGTCTTACCGGTACTTCTCCTGGAGAGTTCGGTTGCCAGTTTGATACGCTGTGCCTCACCGCCGGACAGGGTGGTGGAGGGCTGTCCCAGCTTTACATAGGAAAGTCCCACGTCATACAGGGTCTCAATCTTCCTGCGGATAAAAGGCACATTTTCGAAGAAAGGCAGTGCTTCTTCCACCGTCATGTCCAGCACATCAAAAATGCTCTTGCCCTTGTATTTCACATCCAGTGTCTCACGGTTGTAGCGTTTGCCGCCACAGACCTCGCAGGGGACATAGACATCCGGCAGGAAATGCATCTCGATCTTAATGATACCGTCACCACCGCAGGCTTCACATCGTCCGCCCCTGACATTAAAGCTGAAACGCCCCTTGCTGTAGCCTTTCGCCTTGGCATCTGCGGTGGAAGCGAACAGGTCACGGATCAGATCAAACACTCCGGTGTAGGTAGCCGGGTTGGATCTGGGGGTACGTCCGATGGGAGACTGGTCGATATTAATGACCTTGTCCAGTTGCTCCACGCCTTCGATTCCCTTATGTTTACCGGGGATGCAGCGGGCACGGTTCAGTTCTCTTGCCAGGTGCTTGTAGAGGATCTCATTCACCAGCGAGCTTTTGCCGGATCCGGACACACCGGTAACGCAGGTCATCACGCCCAGAGGGATCTCCACATCTACATTTTTCAGATTATTTTCCTGTGCTCCCAATACTTTGATCCAGCCGGCAGGTGTACGTCTGGTCTCCGGTACAGGAATCCGCTTTTTGCCGCTGAGGTACTGTCCCGTAATGGATTCCGGGATCTGCATGATCTCCTCTGCGGTACCACAAGCGATGACTTCACCTCCGTGGGAGCCGGCACCGGGACCGATATCTACGATATAATCCGCTGCCAGCATGGTATCTTCATCATGTTCTACCACTACCAGAGTATTGCCCAGATCCCGCAGGTTCTTCAGGGTATTCAGCAATTTGTCATTGTCTCTCTGGTGCAGACCGATGCTGGGCTCATCCAGGATATAGCATACACCTACCAGGCCGGAACCGATCTGGGTTGCCAGACGGATGCGCTGTGCCTCACCACCGGACAAAGTAGCGGTAGCCCTCGCCAGAGACAGATACTCCAGCCCCACATCCACCAGGAAGCCTACTCTGGCGCGGATCTCTTTCAACACACGCTCGCCGATGAACTGCTGCTGTTTCGTCAGGGTCATGGTGTCCAGGAACTTCTGCAGATCCCGGATGGACATGGAAGTGATCTCGAAAATATTTTTATCGCATACTGTAACTGCCAGGGATTCCTTTTTCAGACGCATGCCCTTACATTCCTTACAGGGAGTAATACGCATAAATGTCTCGTATTCCTGCTTGGAGCTCTCAGAAGCGGTCTCACGGTAACGGCGCTCCACATTTTTGATCAGACCTTCAAAGGCGACGGGATATATACCACTGCCACGCTGACCGGTATAATGCACCAGCACCTCTTTGCCGTTCGTTCCGTGGATCAAAATGTCATGAACTTTCTGCGGATAATCTTCAAAAGGCGTATCCAGGTCAAAATGATATTCCTTTGCCAGTGCCTGTAAAATAGCGTTGGTAAAGCTGGACTTGTCCGCGCAGGACTGCCAGCCCATGACGGTGATGGCCCCCTCATTGATGCTGAGCCTCTTATCCGGAATCATCAGATTCTCGTCGAATTCCATCTTATATCCCAGTCCGAAGCAGGCAGGGCAGGCACCAAAAGGATTGTTAAAGGAAAAGCTTCTGGGCTCCACTTCGCTGACACTGATACCGCAGTCAGGGCAGGAAAAACTTTGGCTGAAAGTCACCGGTTCTCCTCCGATCACATCCACTACCAGCAGTCCTTCCGCCAGCTCCAGCACGTTCTCAATAGAGTCGGTCAGTCGGCGCTGGATACCGTCCTTTACTACCAGTCTGTCTACTACGATGTCGATGTTATGCTTGATATTTTTGTCCAGCTTGATCTCTTCCGTCAGTTCATACATACTGCCGTCGATCCGGACCCGGACATAGCCGCTTCTCTTGGCACGCTCCAGCACCTTGGCATGTTCACCCTTACGGCCTCTGACCACCGGTGCCAGCAGCTGGATCTTCGTACCTTCTCCCATGTTCATGATCTGATCCACCATCTGGTCCACAGTCTGCTTGGAGATCTCTCTTCCGCACTTCGGGCAGTGGGGAATACCGATCCTCGCATACAGCAGACGGAAATAATCGTAGATCTCTGTTACGGTACCCACCGTGGAACGAGGGTTACGGTTGGTGGATTTCTGGTCGATGGAGATGGCAGGAGACAGCCCCTCGATGCTCTCCACGTTAGGCTTCTCCATCTGTCCCAAGAACTGTCTCGCATAGGAGGACAGGGATTCCATATAGCGTCTCTGTCCTTCCGCATAGATTGTATCGAATGCCAGGGACGACTTACCGGAACCGGACATACCGGTCAATACCACCAGTTCGTTTCTGGGGATATCTACGTTAATATTTTTCAGATTATGTTCATTGGCGCCGCGGATCTTAATGTACTCTCTCGGGCGCATCTTCTTTGCTTCTTCCATTACATTCTCCTTCTATTTTTTGTTTCGTCCCACGAAACATTTCTTTGGAGTTCCCATCGTCAGGAGCCCGTGGCAGGCAGCCAGCAGGATCCATCCGGTTTGATTAAACAATTGCTTGTTCTGTGCCTCCCACAACATCAAAAACAGCATAATTCCAATTACTGTCACATAGGCTGTCATTGTTGTAAAATTCATTTTGTTGCCGAATGCTCCTCTAAACGCGCCGATAGCTGTTAACAGGAATAAGGCGAATAAATAACTTGTAGACAAGCAGGCATATTTCCAAAAAAATTTACCGTCCCATGATATCAATTCATACACAATATTTCCTTCTTTATATGGGAACCTCATATAACCGCTTGCCCCGACATCACCGCAGGCAAAATTACATCTTATCTTTGCAATAATATGATCACTGTCAAAGAACTGTCTCCATTCCCGTCTTAGCTTTTCCTTTACAATATACTCTCTCTCTGTTTTACTTCCTGCCGCTTCACACAGTATCGCAAAATCCTCATTTGCCGCATGACTGCCATCACCATGTAACCCTAACGCAACCCAATATAAAATCGGATCAGAATCCCGTTCTACATTCGCTTCACAGGGTAACACCTTCACTCTCATGGTGCCTATGGCAAACGTCAACAAAAAAGCTAATACAAAAACTAATAAAGCTTTCAGCTGCTTAACATATTTTTTTCTGATTATCACAGCAACAGCTATTGCCATCAGCGGAATCGCTGTTGTTACTTTTATTTGAAAAGCAATTGCCCAGAGGACGCCGCCGGCTATCAGGAGTGCATATTTTGCATAGGGTGTATATCTACCTTTTATTGCTTCGGATACAAACGTATAAGCTATAATACTATAGCCGAAGCTCAGCTGATCCGTATAAAAGAAGGCAACATTTCCCCATACTGGAGTGAACAAAAACAGTAGCATAAGCACCGTTAAAGAATTCGTCAGACTCATTTCGGTCTTATTGCTTCCGGCAAGGTGATATAAACATGCTGCGGTTATTACAATGTGAATCACCTGATAAGCCAATACAAAATAATATGCATCTTCAAATCCCATGTGATATCCTGCACATAACAGACCCGAAAGAAATAACATCGGAAAACGGTTGTTGGTCCATCTGGAAAAATACACCCAGTTATCAACTTCCTGTTTTCTCGCCAAAGCATCCGCCGCTCTATAAACATTTTCAAAATCCGTATGCGGATAACATCTTGCCGTACATCCTGTCAAAAATAAAAGCAGCGCCCACATCAAAAAGAAAACAACCAGCAATACATCCAGCAATTTTTCTTTTTTCCGATGTTTTATCCAGCCTGCAACAAATCCAAGAATACATCTGCCCAAGTATAAAATGATCAGCCAGACCAGCGTAAATGCTATCATTCTTGTCGGTATTAAATTATGCTGTGGTTTTTGCACGCATATTCCCGTAACAATGATCAACAGGCTCCCGAATAATATTAGGAAAATCCGCTCTACTGCACCAGCCACCGTTTTCTTCTGTTCTCTCATCGATTCCCCCCCATATCATTCAGCTGTTTCTTCAGTTCTATCATCTTATCCCGCAGCTCTGCGGCCGCCTCAAAGTTCAGATCTGCGGCTGCCTTCTGCATCTTCTTCTGGATCTCGCCGATCAGCTTCTCCAGTTCCTTCTTTGTCATGGATTCCGGATCCTTCTCGAAACGGACTTCTTCCTTGGCAATCACCTTGGAAATGCTGATCAGATCACGGACTGCCTTCTTGATCGTCTGTGGTGTGATGCCGTGATCTTCATTATACTTCATTTGGATTTCACGACGTCTGTTGGTCTCATCCAGCGCTTCCCGCATGGAATCCGTAATGGTATCCGCGTACATGATGACATGTCCCTCCGCATTACGTGCAGCACGTCCGATGGTCTGGATCAGGGAGGTAGCACTACGTAAAAATCCTTCCTTATCTGCATCCAGGATTGCTACCAGTGTGATCTCCGGAATGTCCAGTCCTTCTCTGAGCAGGTTGATACCTACCAGCACATCAAATACATCCAGCCGCATGTCACGGATGATCTGTGCACGCTCCAGCGTATCGATATCGGAATGCAGATATTTTACCCGGATGCCGACTTCCTTCATGTAATCCGTAAGGTCTTCCGCCATGCGCTTGGTCAGCGTGGTAATCAATACCTTGTGGTGATTTTCGACCTCTTTATTTACTTCGCCGATGAGGTCATCGATCTGTCCTTCCACAGGGCGTACCTGTACCTCGGGATCCAGCAGTCCCGTAGGCCGGATGATCTGCTCTGTCCTAAGCAGTTCGTGCTCCTTCTCATAATCGGAAGGTGTCGCGGATACGAACATCATCTGGTCAATATGGGATTCAAATTCCTCAAAATTCAGGGGTCTGTTGTCCAGTGCGGAGGGCAGACGGAAACCGTAATCCACCAGGGTCTGTTTTCTCGAGCGGTCTCCGGCATACATGCCGCGGATCTGTGGGATCGTCATATGGGACTCGTCCACGATGATCAAAAAATCATCCGGGAAGAAATCCAATAACGTCATGGGCGGTGCTCCTGCAGGCAGTCCGTTCAGGTGTCGGGAATAGTTCTCGATGCCGGAACAGAATCCGGTCTCCCGGAGCATCTCGATGTCGAAATTGGTACGTTCAGCAATACGCTGTGCCTCGATCAGCTTGTCTTCTCCCTTGAAAAACTGCACCCGCTCCTTCATCTCTTCTTCAATATTGTCGCAGGCTGCCTTGATCTTCTCCTGTGATACCACATAATGAGATGCCGGGAAGATTGCCACATGGTTCAACTCTGCGTGGATTTTCCCTGTGAGAGGCTCCACCTCTGCAATACGATCAATCTCATCTCCGAAGAATTCGATACGGATCAGATAGTCTCCGCCCTGTGCCGGGTACACTTCCACTACATCTCCCCTGACACGGAAAGTTGCACGCTGGATATCCATATCATTGCGGTTGTATTGAATGTCGATCAGCTCCCGGAGCACTTCATCCCGGTCCTTCACCATTCCGGGGCGCAGAGATACGATCAGATCCTGATATTCGTCCGGGCTTCCCAGGCCATAGATACAGGACACGCTGGCCACCACCACGACATCTCTGCGTTCCGCCAGGGATGCGGTCGCCGACAGACGTAGCTTATCGATCTCATCATTGATGGAAGAATCCTTGGCAATATAAGTATCCGAAGACGGCACATAAGCCTCCGGCTGGTAATAGTCGTAATAGGAAACGAAATATTCCACCGCATTCTCCGGGAAAAATTCCTTCATCTCCCCGTAAAGCTGCCCCGCCAGTGTTTTGTTGTGCGCTATGATCAACGTCGGCTTGTTCAGGGCCTGGATCACATTCGCCATGGTAAAGGTCTTACCCGAACCGGTGACACCCAGCAGGGTCTCGAACTGATTGCCCTGCCGGAAACCTTCTACCAGTTCCGCGATTGCCTGCGGCTGGTCTCCGGTGGGTTGATATTCGGAATGTAATTTAAAATGATCCATCTCTAACTCCTGCTTTTATCTATAAATATACCAGTCAACTGTGTAATTGCTACGCCTTCCCAGTTTTTTAGTATTGTTACCCGTTCAGTATATCATTCCCATTAAAAAAAGTACAGAGCAAATCGAATGTTTGTTCTGTGCTCGTCAACTGCCGCTTTCCAGATGTTCTCATATTTATTTCAGTAACTTGAAAGTTACGCGAGCAATGAGCCGCGCATAGGCATAAGTAAAGACAGCGATGGGCGCTTGCGCACAAATCGCTGTCTTTACTTATGCCGTGATGCGGCGAATGCCGCGATATGAAATAAGATTGGCAGCGCCTTTTGCTGACAATCTTATGAATAGCGTGGCTCATTGCGGAGAACTGCCAATAAATGTGGAGCGCCTTTTGCGACACATTTATGAATTGATGCATGTCTCGTAACGTAGGGTTGCCGCAAACCCCACGAACGCCTACGGCGAACGGAATGTCCTTCCTCGATGTGAGGTCTCCCGGTGGGAATTTTCTTG
>NZ_JBOKRY010000024.1:0-44852 GCF_051972595.1 Simiaoa sp.
CGTGTTTCCTTTTCTGGCACTTCCATTAATGATTACAATTTTCATGCGTGTATCCTCCAACTTCCGATTTTCCAGCTCATTAAACCTGAATTTGATAAGCTCCTCTCAGAGATTATGTTTCAATTTTCTTCTATGAATTTCACTACTCTATCTATATTTCCGCTTTCATATTCATCATGTGTTAATTTGAAACACTCATCCTTACTAACACTGCTGTAGTCTATATACATAGCAATATCTTCTGGAATTAAAAACAAGTTTACTCCTTCTCGTTTCAGCGATTGTAAATCTCCGTGATTGACATCAACAATTACTTCCGCTTCCCAATTTTTTGCTTTAATTACAGACTGTAAATTTTCTTTTAATACAGTACTTCTCTTTTTTTTAAAAATATTAAAATGTCCATCAGGTCCAACCTGTGAATTTCTCCCATTAGTTACATAGGGTACAACGGCTATTTTTTTTATCATTAACTTGTCCTCCTTTTCCACTTCTTATAACTTCTAATTTTACTTAAACTTTTTTCACCTTAACAAACTGGGATTTTTGTTATTCTACGATACCTTCAATATAGCTGTAATCAATATTTCCCTTTGTAACAGAATAGAAAAATGGATCTTTTCTAATTGTATCATCTGAATTGATAATAAAATTATTCCAATCGCCTGCCTCGTTGCCATCAGACAAATAAATAGTAACTTTAAAACTATATCCCATATAACCCAAAGATGGCTTTGACCGCTTTACTTCGACACCATTCAAATTTTCGACAATATGCTGAATCTGCTCTTTGTCGGTAATATGTGTTGCGTTTCCGCTATTGCCATTGAAAACAACTATTTCCATGACCTCATTAGGGTCTAAGTCCATCAAGTCGAGTGGAATATTAAACCATACAACAATGCCCATCAAAAGAATTATCACAACAGACAGCAATATGATGATTTTCTTTTTCATATCAGCTCAACTCCTTTGTCAAATCCCGATTTTTGTTCTATTTGCTCCCCGATAAACTTGAATTTACAAAACCGTTTCCCATAATAATGATGAAACAAACGGTTGCAATAAAAACATTATTATTACTACCATTCCAAAGATAATATAAAACTCTTTGCTGTTCGCATTTGATTTTACATACTTGTTGAAATTTTGAGTCACACCTTTTGCAATCAAATATCCAATTAATGTTCCTGTAGCATTTGTAATAACATCGTTTATATCCGTTGTCCTAAAAGTAAAAATCTGTGACAGCTCGATTCCTACAGTAATGCATAATGCAACGAACATTGTTTTCTTGATATTCCTATATTTATCCCACAAAACAGGCAAGAAAATTCCCAATGGAACAAACAGAAGTACATTTAAGCAAGCGTTTACAAAGTCTGATATCATATCCACAAATGGAATCACATTAATTGTAAAGTCTATTTTCATAGAGTCTATGCTCGGAAAACCAACAAGCGATAGAACCGAAACAAAATAAGAGCCAAGCACTATATAGATAAGTGTTTTTTTTAAGTCATGGAGAATATACTTTCCGTATAAACCGAATAGAGGAATTATAAAAACTAAAGCGGCTGCAATCTCAATAAGTGCCGCATAAATTCGATGCATACTCTATACCTCCCACATAAATTTTCTGTTTGACAACTTCAAATTTATATTTTTTTTTGTAAATAAATCATATCTGTTAGTTGAACCCCACCTTCAAAAATAGGGTGGTCATAGTTATCAATAAAAAAATTTTCAATGCTGTGTGAGCGGGCAAAACCAAATTTTTCATAAAAAGGAACGGTCAACGGGCTATCCCCTGTACCAACTTGTAGTATCGAATACTTCCCTTTATATTTCGCAGCAACAAAGTCAATTAGTGCCTTGCCGTAACCTTTGCCCTGATATTCTGGCGCAGTTGCAATATTTTTAATTTCAAGAATGCCTTTGCCCTCGTCGGTTACTACACACTCGCATTTAACCCCATTATCGACTAATACATACATCGTTCCTCTATCAATATATCGGTCTATCATGCTCTCTTGTTCATCGGCTAACAGTAATAAGGGGAGAAATTGTTTTTTATTCTCTTTGATTTCTATAATTTCCATATCGGTATGTACTCCAAAATTCGCATTTGTAACTGGCTTTATTCTATCATGTTTCGGTACGAAAATCTATGCCGACGGTCAAACTGAAACTTAAAAATGCTCTCAATTAAATTCTGTTTTTTCGTATCAGCATTGGTATCATCTTGACCGTTGACTGCTCCGAACGGTTGTGCTATTTGTCATAGGTGTAAGTTCTACACTTGGCAATTTCAACTACAACAGAATAGGCGCTTTGTATTCTAGATACTCCCACTCGCCTAAAGGGAGAATAGACTGTTCAAACGATTTGTTTGGCGGGTACACATGGTTCGGTATTAGTCTCTGCGTATCCCAAAAAGATATCTTTGAAGAACTTTTTTATGATTGCCTTTGTTTCATCACAGACGGTATACATTTGAATGCACATAGTCCATTCGGAATCGGGCAGCGCATTACTTATCTCCACCTGCAAACTGATTTCCGCATAAGTTTGTTAGTAAATTCAGAATATCCCTATCTGTCCCTATGTACTGTATAATTAGATTATTATACAAATAGAAATGTGGAATACTCTTCCATTCAACATAATGAGTTTCATTTTCTAAAACCACCTCGGTTCCACTATCATCTATAGAATAAACATCTACTTGAGCTTGTGCGGAATTATCGTATTCATATATCGTGATACGACCATCAGATACTCCACTAAAGGTTAGAAGATGCCTTTTTCCTGTTAGTATTTGTGGCTCAACGCTTTCACAAATAACAGTATAACCATTGTTTTCAAGCTCCTTCAAAATGTCATCTATACTTATTTTCACTTCTGTATCAGTGTGCTCATGTGAAACATCCTCTGTGTTATCATTTTCGGAATATATCTTGGGTACATCTGTTACAGTGCCATCTGTAATAAGCTCATCATTTTCGGTTGTCGCTTTGCTACACCCAGATAAAAATATTATAAAGCCAATACAAATTGCCATTATCTTTTTCATAGAACTTTACCTCCACAAACAAGTTGTTCTGTCAACGGCGGTCAAGGCCGTTCATTAGATTTCTCTAACGAGCGGCCTTATGCCATGTTTCATATTCAGTTTTTAGCATAAATCTGACAGGGTAATCCTGTCGTATGCTCCATTTTTAGCATCCTCCGGATGTGGCTCTAGGCCAATAATGGTTATTTCCATCTTATCTGGTCCATATACCCAGAACATCCTTCTGGCTCCGCTTTTCCTGTTTTCCAAATAGGATTCCCACACCCTTAAGCCATATCTTTTTGATAAAGGCTCAATATCATGTGTATTAAGACCCGGATAATGCGGATCCTGTGCTAATTTCTTTAATGCAGCACCCCATTTCTTATAGAGTTCTGCATCCTTTTTGTTTATCGTTCCATCTCGATAGCTTGTTTGCAGTCTGCTCCATAATTCAGCCATCTCCGGGATACCCATTCGTATATTATATGCCATTCGTACTCTCCACCAGCTTCTTAGAAATCAGACAGATCAACAACAGGAGATACCTCTCCCTTTTTGAAATTGCTGATTGCTCTATCCATATCTTCTAAGGTTCGTGCAGATATACTGTCCGGAACTGTCAGCTCTCTTGGCTCTAACATAATGCATCCGTTGTCATATTCCTTGACATTATAATACTGGTATAATGCACCCCTGAGTGTTATTCTCTTTTTGCTATCAATATGAACTGTGTAATCCTTCACTGCCGTCATGATTCTCACCTCCATAATATCAAGTGGGATATCCCACCTAATATTATAATATACTCAGCTTTAGTATTTGTCAATGAGAACCATTTATTCCCGACTTTAGAAAAGACCGGAAAGCAAAGGTACAAGTGTCTGTAATGTTCCTACTGCGCTCTGAAAAAATGCCATAATGTTAATCTCCTTTTACTATTTGTTTTTCGTGATATATTTCCTTTGCCCCGACCAGGGAGGCTGTTTACAGTTACGTACCTCCAAGGAATATCTGGGAATCCATGTTTCCGATAATCGTATCCGCATTATCCTTATAGATTGCTTTCAGCTGTGACTTTGCCTGCAACACCAGACATGCCGAAATTTCACGGCTTCGGATGGTTGCAACCAGCTTTTCCAGATTGGGGATCTGCCCAATATTGGCCGCCTCATCAATAAGGCACCTCACATGTACCGGAAGCCTTTCGCCATACACATCATCTGCCTTTTCACACAACAGATTGAACATCTGCGTATAGATCATGGAAATCAGGAAGTTAAATGTCGCATCCGTATCTGACATGATCAGAAACAGGGCAGTCTTTTCATCTCCCAGGGTATCCAGTTCCAGTTCATCATAAGCTGTAATATCCCGCAGTTCCTTGATGTCAAAAGGTGCAAGTCTTGCACCACAGGAAACCAGTATGAATTTTGCGGTCTTGCCAGTAACAAAATGTCAATAGTTTTTTAATCATTTTTCTCAAAAAGGCAAAAAATAGAACGTATAGTTTATTTCCATACGCTCTATCTCACATTTCATATTAAATTTTGAATTCTACAAACTGAAATTTTCAAACGAATAGTGTTTCACACTCTTCTACTTCGAGAATTAATTGCTTTTTCATATCCTGTCATAAAACTCGCTATATTAAACAATTCCACCGTGCTTATATTGCTGTTCCCGAAGCTTATCCAACGATTTTGCTCCATCCGGGCTATACAAATCCAATAATTCCAAAAAATTACCAGACTCCTTACACCCATGCAATATCATACGCATACTATCCACATCTTTACCGAATAACATACCCAACAGACTCATATCATACTGATTTTGACTATCACTTAATACTCCCTGCTGATGTAAATCCTCCATAAAACCATAAGAACGAACCTCGGTACCTATTCGCATCGCCACATTATATAAATCCGGATCAACAGTATGAAGATGATTTAGGTAGCGTGTCTCAATATTTCTATTGGGCGTGCCGCTCATCATCCAATTTGCTATATCTTCCAAAGATGCACCTATGGCAGCATCATCAATCAAATGCATCTGCCATCTTCCGCTTTCAGTCTTTGTAAAGGTATATTTTCCATCTTCCGAATACAATGTATTTGACCATGAGTTTTTTGGAGCCGCCTGGTCTCTGACAAGCACTTCAAATGCATCCATTGCAACTCTGTCTGGGATACACTTTTTCTCATCTGTTGGTAATTCCATTTTCCCCAATGCTACTGCAGTTTGCACTAGTTCATAATCCGATATGTTTTCTCCATGATAAAAATAAGAATTTTGTTCTTTCAATTTATCAAATGATGCCGGTAGTTTTACTTCTGCCAACTGTTCTTTGGAAACCTCAGTCCAATCTTCTTTTTTCTTACTACCTGCGGTCTGCATCTGCACTCTCGGACCGTTTGTAATCTTTGTACCATATTTTGCGTTTACCATATGTTCTGTTATTGTCACATGTGCAAACTGAAATAAACTCCTTTGGTTTCTTGTATTTCCGTAACCTTCAACTTTCACAGCATATGGAAATGATGACTTCGTATTCAAAACAGAGTAAGTACCTGTATAAAATGTATTTGCCGCTTGTATTCTCATAATATAACCTCCAATCCAAACAGACGCCATCCTTAGCTCATAATATTTATCGACATTTATTCATTTTTCTTTACAGAATGGAACGAAACCTGAAAGTTTTGCTTTATAGAAATTACTTATGCTGTAAAAAATTATAAACTCTTTGATTGAAATCCTTAGCTTCTTCGTAAGCAGCATGTCCTAAATCATCATACATAAAGATTTCACAACCGAGTTTTTTTGCAATTTCCAAAGAAGCCTCTCCACTTACCACTTTATCCTGCATGCCTCCAATTACAAACACCGGGCATTGAATTTTATCTAATTCGTCATAAGCTTTACAACTAAGGCAAGCTTTTGCCAACGCGATAAATCTTGGTACATTCTTTGGTTTCTGCAAAACCGCTAATAATGACATAAACGGTTTGTATCGTTTCACATAAATGTCAGAATACATCTTTTCAGCCATATCTGTAATCAGCCTTTTCATATTATTCTGTTCCGTAATATGAATCCAATCATTGACTGTCCTTTCGACTGTTTCATTATTTTTCGAAAGTGTTACTGCGAGGACTAACTGATTTACTAAATCTGGTCTGTCTATTGCAAGATATTGAGCAATCATACCACCTTGTGATACACCAAAGATATCAGCATTTGTAATCTTTAATGTATCCATCGCCATTGCTATATCTGTCGCTAAGTTTCTTACTGTTATGCTATCGCTAATATTTTCTCTGCGATCAAACAGATAAACTTTATAATCTCTTGCAAACATTCGATACATATAAGCCACTGAAAATGCTGCCCCTTTTATGCTACGGGTACTAAGACCTTGAATCAAAATCAAAGGCTTCTCACCTTTTCCAAAAGTAATATAATTCATCTGTATGTCCTGTATTTCTAACAGTTTTTCTTTTGCATTATAAAACATAGAATATTCACCGCCAAATTCCGATTTGTTAAGCTATCTATATAATATACAATATCATCTCTCTCTGATTATTACAATACCGACCGCCCTCGTTAGTTTTCAGGTCTAACGAAGGTGGTCGGTACATAAAAAAGCATTATTATTTTTATTCCACTGCTTCCATAAAGTAAATCCGGGAGGAAAAATCCGGGAACAGTCTGGTGTCGGAATTATATCCGGTTCCGGCGAAAGCAGGCTTCAGAGCGATTCCTGCACGCATCAGGGTATCTCCGTAAGCAGTCAGTTCTTCTTTTTCGCCATTCATATTCACAAATCGTGAAAGAATCTCCTGCAATATAGATCCCTGCTTGATATGAACCGGAGAAACGGTGTTCACAAGGTCTCCGAAGTCTTTCAGATTGTATTTGATATTCCTGCCGTAGAAATGATATTTCACATCCGGAAGTAACCCCACCGGGCGATACCAGTCATGGGACTGGTTTGGAACTGCCAGGCGCCGGAAGAACAGCCCCACTGCTCTTCTGCCATCCGTGGACACGCAGGTCCATGATAAGGTTTCCAAGTCGGAAGCTTCGTTTTCTGTTCCACGGTAAAAGGTTCCAAACTGGAAAACATCCCGCCATTTTTTATAAAGTGCAATCTGTTCCCGGATAGCGCTTAGGTCACTTCCGGACAGATCCTTTAAATTACATTCATATCCTAAGACACCGAAGGAAGCCACCTGAAAACGGGTCTCAAGGGGCGTGATCCTTAAGGTCTGATGATTTGGACAAGATGACACATGTGCTGTAAATACTGATAAGGGATATCCATAGCTGTAACTGTTCTGAATTCCGGTACGGCACAGTGCGTCAGTATTATCGCTCGCCCAGATCTGCGGGAAATAACTTAATATTCCCAGATCAAAACGATTTCCACCTGAACTGCAGCCTTCAAACAAAATTTCAGGGAAACGTGTGGTCAGCTCATCCATAATGTGATACAGCCCCAGTACATAACGATGTGCCGTCTCTCCCTGTTTCGCAGCCGGCAGATAAGGGGAATAAATATCACTGAAATTACGGTTCATATCCCACTTTACATAACGGATGTCTCCGGAGGAAAATACCTTCGTCATGGAATCTATTACATATTGCTGTACTTTGGGATTGCACAGATCCAAAAGGCGCTGATTGCGCCCTTCGGAGTGGGGATGTCCAGGAATCGTCATTGCCCAGTCGGGATGCTCTTGATAGAGACGGCTGTTTTCACTGATCATCTCCGGTTCTACCCAGAGACCGAAATCCACCCCCAGGGCTTTGATTTTTTTACTGAGGGAAGCAATTCCTCCGGGCAGCTTCTTCGGATCCGGTTCCCAGTCTCCCAGGGAGGAAGTATCGTCATTCCGCCCGGAAAACCACCCGTCATCCATGACGAACAGTTCGATGCCGACATCTGCTCCCGCTTTTGCCAGCTGCAACAGCTTTCTCTCATCAATCTTAAAATAACATGCTTCCCAGCTGTTTAACAGAACCGGACGAGGTCTTCTCTTCCACACTCCCCGCACAATATGCTCTCTGATAAAGGAATGTAACTGTCGGCTGAGTCCGCCATACCCATTCGAAGAATAGCTTAAAACAGCCTCCGGTGTATCAAAGTGCGCTTCCGAAATCAGCTTCCAGGAAAAGCTCTGTGGATTGATCCCACTTACAAAGCGTAGTTTTCCATAAGAGTCTTTCTCAAGGGCTTCATAATGATTTCCACTGTAGATCAGATTGCAGCCGATACAGGAGCCAAAAGTCTCACAGGTGTTCTTATGTCCCAGGATCATAAAAGGACTCGAGCGGTTCGAAGAGGTTCCCGTATAAGACGCATTTATAAATTTGCCGGAACGTAAGGAAATCTGTTCTCTGTGCATCTCTCTTGCCCAGGCACCGCTGAAATGAGTGATCACGGAATAATCCTCTGTCAGATCTAACTGTGCACTGAGACATCGCTCCAAGGTGACAGATGTGTCACTGTGATTGATCAACCGTGCGCTTCTGGTAATGACATCACATTCTTCGAATACGGTATAAAACAGCTGCAACTCCAAATGATTCGTAACATCCTGCAAAACAATCTGAAGGCATTCCGCGGAATCAGTTCCCACTTCCGAATAGCTGTGAGGAAGTCCGGAATCCTGCAGGCACTGCTCTCTTTCCTTTAAAGTAACAATTTCATAGGAATCAAAAGTAAAGTCAGAGGTGACACTTCCGTCGGCAAATCTGACTTCCAGAAAAGGTTCTCTGATATCTCCCTTTCCCAACGTACCAACCTCCAAGCAGACATCTTCCATGGAGATCTGCGGATGTTCTTTGTCATAGGTACAGGTATTTCCCGGAGCGAAGGCTCTCTGTATGACAAGGGGCGCACAGGAGGAAGGATCCTGTGAATCCACAGTGATCCGCTCCCCGTAATACAGATGTTCTAAATGTCCGGTATTCATGACACGTATTCCGTAGGTTGTGTGGGCTGTTTGTAAAAAGAACCATGGTCTTGTATCGGAATCTTTTACAATCTGAATCATGCTTTAAGCCTCCTGAATCTCTTTTAATCGTTCCTCGGTCAGCTGATATTTCTTATGAAAGAAAATGACACCGATGACAAGGAGCAGAATGGGGAATAACGCCATCGTCATGCGAAGCCCTACCACAGAGCTTCCGGAAGCCCCTGTCGCTGCCGCAGCATCGCTGGTATCAGAGCTTAAGTTGCAGAGGTTCAGGCACAGGGATGCCACTAACGCAGCAATACCGGAAGCCAGTTTTACCACGAAGGTCTGCATGGAGAAAAGGACACTCTCGTCTCGGCGATGATTTTTCCATTGACCGTAATCTACGGTATTGGCTAAAAATACGGTAGTCAGTACTGTCAGCATACCATTGGCGGCAAAGATCAGGAAGCCGGGAATGAACAGTAAAAATACAGTACTCATATTCGTAAAGCATAAAAGAAGCAATACAGCATATCCGACAATTGCCATCAGGAAGCTGACATAGAAGATCCGGATGGTACTCATAAACTTACGAAGTAACGGGAACAAAAGCATCATGGCGAGAATCTGTACTGCCCCGCCGAAGGTATTGAACAGGGTATAGGAATTGTACCAGGTATCTCCGCCAAAATCATATTTAAAGAAATAAATTACCAGGTTAGAGGTGGTATAGACCGCGCAGTTGATCAGTACGATGGTAATGACTACTGCCATCGCCTGATCGTTCTGAATCAGTGCCTTGAACATCTGACCGATGGAAGGAGCATCCACATCTACTGTAGATTTTTCTTTGATATTAATACAGGTAATAGCGATAAATATCACGAACAGCACGGCAATGATCAGGGTAAACCGGGAAAATCCGATCCTCTCTTCTCCTCCACCCAGGGCATTGACGCAGAGCATGGTGATCACGGTGATAATGGCAGAGCCTACACCGGCGCAGGAACGTCCCAGCGTAGACAATCCTTCACGCTCTTTTCCACTGTGAGTAAATGCCGGTATCATGGACCAGAAGGGAATATCCATCATGGTATAGGTCACGCCCCAAAGAATATAGGTGACTGCCGCATATGCTACCAGTCCATTGCCATTCAGTGCAGGCGGTGCCGAGAACATCAGATACAGAACAACAGCATTGGTTACTGTGCCGATCATCAGCCAGGGGCGGAACTTCCCCCACCTGGTCCTGGTCTTTGCCACGATGACGCCCATGAAGGGATCGTTAAACGCATCGAACACTCTTGCAACCAGCAGAATGATACCCATGGCTACGGCGTTCACGCCTAAAATATCCTGATAATAATACAAAATATAGCTGGCAGACAGCATGTATACCATATCCTTGCCTACCGCACCCAGTCCATAAGAAAATTTTTCTTTTCCGCTTAAACTCATGATTAACCCTGATCCTTTCTTTTGAAATCCCTTGAAATCTTTTTCTCAAATGAAACCATTAAATCAATTAAGTCTTAATCTGAAAAGGTATCCGTACTTCTCCTGCCGTTCGTGACTGCAACAGCAAAGTTCCCTGACCGGATCTTCCAAGACTCTTAACATAAGTTCCACCCATGCCTCCCTGCAGGGCGATGGTGTCAGGTCCGATGATGGAGATGTCACCTTCCGCAATCAGACGAACAGGCTCCTGATAAAAGGGAAGCACATTTCCATGGTCATCCACTGCACGGATCCGTACCAGTGCCACATCATAGCTGTGCTGTTCTGTCAGAATGGTATGATCCGCTTCTGCTTCCAGCCGGATTTCACGAACCGGTTCTTTGGTGACGGATTTTACGACTTTGCCGTCTTTGATAGCATCAAAACGGTATACGGTAGCTGTGCCGCCCCAGTCACCGATGTACTTCGTATACAGCCTGGTCACTTCCGTAAAATCGATATGATAGATCAGAAGCAGTTTTAAAGCCGTAAGATATAATCTCTTCGGAATGTGGTTCAGGCTTCCTCGCGCTACGAGATTCATGGCATCCGTGATCTCCTTTGCATGTTTCGGACGGAATCTTTCGTTCTGTGCAAAAGAATCTCCGATAAAATCATCGATCAGGATGGGACCGTGCTTTAAGTGCTTATAAGGTGACATTCCCGGCAGATATTCCTTGATAAACCGGTCATTTTTGTACATTTTCACGCTGTCTGCATTGGATAGAATATAAATGTTCCCGCGGTTACAGCCGGGATGCTCTCCGATATCCATGGAGGAAGTGATCTCCAGCACAGGAGTCTGCTCCTGCTCACAGGCATAGATACTCGCTGCCAGCTTCGGGTTGCGGAACATATCCATGACCCCGTGATAGCAGATCCGGTCACCGCTTCCGAAGTCTTTGTGGGTGTTGTAGTCGAACATGCACCAGCCGAAGCTTCCGGCGATATCGGACTGACCTGCCACAGCATCCAGTACATTGGCATGGCGGATCGCATGCTCACTTCGACGTTCTTCGTTATCGAATGCCTTGGTGGGATACATATGTCCGTTGTATTCGCTGATCAGATAAGGCTTCTCCATGTCTGAGGTGACCTTTTTCTTAGGATCACAGCCGGGCATCTCCCCGTCGTGCAGAAAATCATTATACGTATAGACATCTTCTAACAGATGACTTTTTTTCATGGCACGGACACCACCGGTAGGTCTCGTGGGATCCAGCTTATGTGCTACGGCATTGGTTTTTTCGTAAAAGGCATCGTCATCCGGTGACTCATTGATGCGTATTCCCCATAAAATGATGGAGGGATGATTACGGTACTGTCGGATCATGTCTTCGGCATTTGCCACAGCCTGTGCTTTCCAGGCATCGTCACCGATATGCTGCCAGCCGGGAAATTCCGTAAATACTAAAAGTCCCAGCTCATCACAGCGCTCTAAAAAATAATGGCTCTGGGGATAATGGGAAGTCCTTACGGCATTTAAACCCAACTCCTTTTTCAGAAGATCCGCATCCAGCCGCTGCATGCTCTTAGGCATGGCATATCCCACATAAGGGAAGCTCTGGTGGCGGTTTAAACCGCGGATCCGCACCTTCCTGCCATTGAGGTAAAAGCCGTCCTTTTTAAATACTGCTTCCCGGATACCAAACGTGGTCTTAGTCTCATCCAGGAGTGTATTGTCCTGATATAGCTGTGTCTTTAAAATATAGAGATTGGCTTCTTCAGTGTCCCATAACAGAGGCTCGGTAATTGCTGCCGTAAGAGTGATCACCTTGTCACAGGCAGTATCTGCAGAAATGGTCTGTTCGCACAAAAGATTCCAGGATTCCTGCGCGTCTGCGGTATTTTTCGGCATGTAGTACTGTTGGATGGTCACGTTCTCATTACTTTCCGTAAGCGTGATCTCAGAGGTGATCTGCGCTGTCACGGGAGACGATCTGAAATCTATCGCTGTATGGACGAAGATATCCGAAAGGGAGACTTTTTCCTTCACCTCCAGCCGGACATCCCGGTAGATACCGCCATAGGTCATATAATCGATCACATAGCCAAAGGGCGGAACGTTTAAATTCTCTCTGCTGTCTAAGCGGACACAGAGCAGATTATCCTGTCCATAGAGGACATTGTCCGTTAAATCTACGGTAAATGCAGTGTAACCGCAGTGATGCTCTCCCACCTTTTTCCCGTTGCAAAATACAGTACTGTCATGGGCAGCTCCCTCAAAAGTAAGCAGGATCTGTTTCCCCTGCCAGTCCTTTGGAATCAGGAGATGGCGCCTGTATCCGCTGACCATCTGGTAGAGGGATTCGTCAAAATAATGAAACGGGGTCTCCTTACAGGTATGCGGCAGACGTACCGGCTGCAGCGTGTTTTCCGGATATTCCGGTGCCGCTAAACTGTCCTCAAACTGTTCAGTGAACAGCCAGTCGTCGTTTAAGTAAAATCTATGTGTCATAAGTTCTTCTCCTTTTTTGCCTGCGTATTTACTTCCTCTGTGTGATTCCGTACATGAGAATATTTACAACCTCATTTAAGGCGTCCACGTAAGTCAGATGGTTCTGCGCGAGGATATCTCTCTGGAAAAACTGCTCAATGGAGGCTTCCAGCATCATTTTCACCAGGCAGATGGGAACCGGGCGGATACTGCCCTCTGCCATGCCCATCTCGGTCAGCTGGATCGTAGGCTCCCAGCCGGTCTCTAAACGAAGCTCCACTTTATGGTAGATCTTAGGATATTTGTCGCGTAGGGAATACAGCTTTCTGAGGTCAATATTCTGATAGCCTTCCGGCAGGACACCTAAGATGCGCTGCAGCTTTTCGATGGTTCCCAGCGCAGGATCCGTCAGGATCATCTGCTCGCTTTCCTTGATGGAGTCAAAAATATAATCTACCATGGCCAGGAACAGAGCTTCTTTGTCGTCATAGACCGTATAGATGGTCTTTTTACTGATGGAAAGTTCCTTTGCCAGGTCATCCATCGTGAACTTCAGCCCTTTCCGATCGAAGACACGAAGGGTGGCATCCAAAATATTTTTTTGCAGAGCATCTGTGGTATCCATAGGTGTTCCTCCGTCTTTAGAATAGAATACTTTCATAGGTTTCTCTGGAAACTCAAATATTAAATTTAGTTTCCTTTGATACAAGAGTAGCATTTTAACAGGGAATATTCAAGAAACGTTTTTACTAAAAAGAGTTTCCTAAAATTGTGAAATATAACAAAAAACCAGCCAAACGAGTGTTGACTGGTTTATAAGCAGTTTTTATATTTTTTTCCATTGTTCTGCCAGAGTTGGATGGGACTTTTTACGGGTGATCTCCACCAGACCAAGTGGTGTCATATCCACGATCCGGGGATGCTGAGGATCCCCGGCGGTCAGCGTTTTCAGGTATTCCAGCAGTTTCTGACGATTTTCCTTTTCTGCCATATTGATAAAATCTACGATAATGATACCGGACAGATTCCGAAGACGTAACTGCCTTGCAACCTCTTCTGCCGCTTCGGCATTGACCTGATAATAGGTCTCTTCTCCTATCTTCTTAGATTCATTTTTGCCGGAATTGACATCGATGACTGTCATGGCTTCCGTGGGCTCAATGACCAGATATCCGCCGCATTTCAGCCAGACTCTTGTATCCAGTGCCTCATCCATTCCCCGTTCGAGAGAATATAAAAGACGCAGGGAAATGGCAGGATCATCATACAACCGGAGGCTCTTCTGCTGTAAAAGCGGATGACTGCTTTCGGATAGCTTGTGGAAGATCTCCGGGTCATCCGTAAGGACTTCACTGTATTCCGATGGATCTGCCAACTGCTCCAACACCTCGTAGATGACTTCAGAAGGCGCAAGAAGACAGGTGAGGCATACTTTATGGTTCGCCTGTCTCAAAAGGCTCTGAAGGGCTTCAGACGCGTTCTCAGGGGTAGATCCGTTTTTGACAAGCTGCTGCTTCATCCGGGAAGGATCTGTGGTAACGGAAGCCCGCTTTGTCTTCTGGGCATCTCTGGTGACCATGACCACCAGTTCATCCCCGGCTTTTAAGCTTCCGTCCGGCTGTCTGTTGGTAAGATGTGCCGTGCCTGCTTCCCGTAGTGGCAGAAAGCACAGTTCCCCGGGCGCAATCTCCACGAAACAGGCATCGATGTTTTTCGCCACATTCTGTATTTTCCCCAGGTAGATTCCGCCAATCTTACTGGCATTCGAACGCAGCACCCGCACAGCGGCAATTCCACCGGAGTTCACAAGTAATGCCACATTTTTATCCAGAAGCTTCGTAAAGATCATTTTCCCAGTGGTACAGTCCGTGCTCTTACGGATCTCATTCACTTCTTTTTCTCTTGCCGGTCTGCCGCCGGTGAGACTGCGGCTCATTCGGCATCTCCGGAAGCTGCCTTGTAAGCTTCTTCGCTGTCATAACCGATGGCATCTAAGGGAAGCAGTTCTAAGGTATCGCTTCTTAAATAGGTCTCTTCTCTGTTGACCATAAGGGCATTCTCCGGGAGGGATTCTCCATTTTCCGCAAATAATGCCTCCACTACCTGAATCGGTTTGACATTACCGGCGCTGGATGCATCTACCAACAGATACAGGCTGTTACTATCCACGGCTTTCATCTCATAGATGCCTTCTTTTAAATTGATTTCCCGGCTGCCTTTTTTGGTCTCCTTGGTGATCAGGATCTCGTCCTTTTTAAGGAAGCGTTCCACAGCAGCTGCCAGATCAAAATGAGGACCTCTGCTCTCCCGGAAGGTTATGGTATATCCGGCGGCAGCCACGCTTGCCATGGCATTTCCTGCCTTATCCGGCAGGATCTTCACGGAAGTGATCTCAATGCCGGGTACAGATGCGGCATTGAGCCGTGTCTTAACATCCTCGCAGGAAGTCAGGGAATGCACCTCCAGATCCATATATTCTCCGTTACTGGTCAGTCCCACGCCCAAAGGTGCTGCGAAGGACATGATCTGATGGGGGCTGAAGCCTCCGGTATAGGCTACGTCCAGTTCTGCTCTGCGGTTGGCTTTCTGGAAAAAACGCATTACATCCAGATGGCCGATAAAACGTACCGGTCCGTATTTTTTGAATTTAATTCTTAATTTCATAATTTCTGCAGATTTCTATGCGGTCTTTCTTGAAAGACCTGCAATTCCCTTTCCTCTTATTCTTCAACATTCAATAACGTGCCATAAGGGTGTGTCTCGTACGATCAGTCTCTGGGCTCTACGCAGATACCGCAGCCGAATCTGGCGGCACCGCAGCCCTGACATGCCTGTTTGCAGTTCGGTGAGATCGTCTCGTTTTTCGCCTTCTGCCATTCTCTCTCCAGGAAAGAACGGGAGACACCGCAGTCCAGGAAATCCCATGGCAGGATCTCGTCCAAGGGTCGTTCTCTGTGGGAATAGAAATCCGGATCCAGACCACAGGAATCAAAGGCTTCCATCCAGACATCATTGTGGAAATATTCGCTCCAGGCATCGTAGAAGCAGCCCTTGTTATAAACATATAAAAGCACCTGGGACAATCTCCTGTCGCCTCTTGCCAGCACACCCTCTAAGACGCTGACATCCGCTTCGTGCCAGTTGTACTTGATACTCTTCTGATTCAACTGTTCGGAGATGGCTTTTCTGGTCAGATATGCCTTTTCCACGAATTCTTCCTTGGTACACTGGGGTGCCCACTGGAATGGAGTAAAGGGCTTCGGTACAAAGAAGGAGGTACTGGTGACAATCTGTACTCTGCCGTTGACACGTTTCTCCTTTGGCACCGTATCGAAGAAAGTGGCTGCGATCTTATTGGACAGCTCGGCGATGCCGCGGATATCCTCCTCGGTCTCGGTGGGATGTCCCAGCATGAAATACAGCTTGACTCTGGTCCAGCCGCCCTCGAAAGCCAGCGCGGAACCATGCAGGATCACTTCTTCCGTCAATCCTTTATTGATGACATCCCGCAGTCTCTGGCTGCCGGCCTCCGGAGCAAAGGTCAGACTGGATTTTTTCACATCCTGCACCTTACTCATGACATCCAGGGAAAAGGCATCGATACGTAAGGACGGCAGGGAGATATTGATATGTCTCTTGTTGCATTCTTCCATCAGGAAATCGATCAGCTCCGGCAGCTTGCTGTAATCACTGGAACTCAAGGAGCTCAAAGAGATCTCCTCATGACCGGTATTTTTCAGCATCTCCATGGCGTATTTTTTCAATACTTCCACATCACGCTCTCTGACCGGACGATACAGCTGCCCCGCCTGGCAGAAACGGCATCCGCGGATACAGCCTCTCTGAATCTCCAGGACCACTCTGTCCTGCGTGACCTTAATATAAGGTACCACGGGCTTCATGGGATAAAAGCTGTCGGTCATATCCGTCACCAGTTCCTTGCGGATCGTAGCGGGAAGCCCTTCTTCCGTAGGCCGGAAGGAAGCAATGGTGCCGTCCTCGTGATAGGTGGTCTCATAGAATCTGGGAACATACATACCGGGCAGCTTCGCAGCACGGCGTAAGAATTCTTCTCTACCCGTCTTCTCTTCCTTACATTTTTTATATAGATCGATCAGCGGGCGATACTGGGTCTCGCCTTCACCGATATAAAAGATATCGAAAAAGTCTGCAATGGGTTCCGGATTATAGGTGCAGGGACCGCCACCAATGACAATGGGACAATCATCCCCACGTTCCTTTGCAAGCAGCGGGATCTGTGCCAGATCCAGGACCTGCAATATATTCGTATAACACATCTCGTACTGAATGGTGATTCCCAGGAAATCAAAATCCTTGACAGGATCCTGGCTCTCCAGGGCAAACAGAGGGATATTTTCCTTACGCATGATGGCATCTAAATCCACCCAGGGAGAATAGACTCTCTCACACCAGACATCGTCCCAGGAGTTGAGCATGCCGTACAGGATCTGAATGCCCAGATGAGACATGCCGATCTCGTAGACATCGGGAAAGCACATACAAAAACGGACATCAATGTTATTTAGGTCCTTCACCACCGCGTTCACTTCGTTGCCGATGTAACGGGCAGGTTTCTCAATCTTCATCAGAATATCATCGCTTAATGCTAATTTTTCGTTCATAATCAATATTTACCTCAATTTATTTTTCATCTGCCGGACATCTTCCTCCGTGCAGGGAATCCCGGAATATCTGGCTTTCTCATAGATTTCCGCCATTCCCGTAATACCGAGAGCTTTTTGTGCATCTCTAGCAGTATAAAATGGGATGCTCATCTTTGCAAGTCCACAGGTGTTTATTTTTTTCTGATACATGTGCCGGATCTTCTGCGCAGCGTCCGGGAAAAGAAAAGAGAACCTTTTTTTATCATCGGAAACGGACCTGCCGGATATTCCCTCCAGGTGTTCTCTTATGTCACTGTTCTCCGTCATAGCTTCTTTTTCGGATTCCGGCAGAAAATGCATTCTGTCCTGCAAAAATGCGATGAGCTTCCGAATACCGCGGTACAGAATAGAAACAGCAACGATTAAAAGTGCAATAATGGCAATATATTCCAGGATTACCCACAGAATAAAAGGATCTTCGCTCTCTAAGAGCGGCATTTCGCCGCTGCCTGCGTTCTGCTCGATGATAACTTCCGGTTCTGTGGTGTCCGCGGGAAGCAGTCTGAACAGGAAACGCAACACCATAAGAAGTCCTCTTCGCAGGACCTGTAAAAACGGTTTCAGCCAGGCAAACTGTGAAATTAGAAAAAGCACCATTCCGGAAAGCAGCACAAAGGTAGTCGTACTGCGGATTCCCGAACGGAAAATCTCCTGAAATGGGATCTTGCCGGTGCTTAAGCGGTTCACGGTAAGAAAATCCTCATAGGATTGCAAAAACAGGATCACGGCATACAGCAAAAAGACCAGGATCAGGCTCATGCGATAATAGAGATCCCATGTATCATCCCCTTGATAATGCTGTAAAAACAGGCATAAAAAAGATATACCGAATGCTAGCGGCAGGGAAAGCGGTTCTGACTTGAAATCCTGTGTCCGAAACCGCAGCCACAGAGAATAGATCACAAAGCCGCATCCAACAAGCAGTCTTACGCCTCTGTTCACACCGTTTGCCGCAGGCAGTACATACAAAAGCACTACGACAAGACCGTGTAACAAAAGAAGCATCGGTAGATGTTTACTGCGTTTTCTCACATAGTACAGGAAAAACAACGGAAATGCCGCTAACATCCACAAAACCATGGAAGGACGCTTTTGTGGGGATAATGCTGCAAGAAGGCTCGCCGATGCCATAGCAAAGGGATAAAAACATAATTGATTGAATAAATCCGTTAATAATTCTTTCACATTCAGACACTTTCTTCCCGTAGGGAAATAAATGTGATCAATGATCTCAACTCCTCTTCCATCTCCGGAGGTACTGTCCCGGAATAAGGAAGGAACCATTTCATATCCGGATGGCGCGTGTGATACTGCAGGATCAATGATGCAAAATCGTCGTACGCGTTGGGGGATACAATGCAGGTCATGAGCGCACCGGAAGACTCTGATAACCGGGAACTGAACAATTCCGTAAAAGACCGCACGGGCTTAGAAGTATCGATCAGAGCAAATGCTCGAAGTACCGCCTCCCGCTGTCTGATACCGCCACCGGCTTCTAAAATACAGGGTTCGTTATGAAGCACATCCACGCCGTTACAATATACCGCTACCTGCATCCCCTGTTCTAAAAATAAAAGCAACAGCGCTGTGGCAATCTGTAAGCTTGCCTCTACACAGTCCTCTTTTTTCAGGATTCCGGTATCTTCCAGATTGATAAAAATACGGACAGATTTCTCCGCGGTGTAATTCTTCTGATTGACCTTGAATTCTCCGGTGCGGGCGGTGGCTTTCCAGTTGATACTTTTTAAATCATCCTGGGGCTGATATTCCCGGATGCCCCGGTATTCAAAAGGATCCTCCTGCAGATGTCTCTTCGTAAGGACTTGTCCGCTCAGCTGCTTCAGAGACTGTCGAAACTCTGGGTGGGAAAAAGGCTTCGGATAGACATAGAGACTACTGTGACCGATATCGGCCGTTGCGGTGTACTGCGCGGTCAGGAACAGATCCGATGCCACAAGATCCGCTTCTGCGATGGTGTAATAGCCTCTCCTGCCGGCGGTGAAGCGTAACACTCTGGTCACCTTTTCTAAAGCGCCGATCTGGAAAATATCATTTCGGTAAAACTTATCTGTGGTACGGGAACCTTTGGTGTCTGCAAACAACAGATGTCTGTCGGTCTGAAATTTGACTTTCAGCATAGTAAGAGGAAGCTTTTTCTGATTCTCTATGATCTCTGACAGGGTACTTTCCTGTCCTTCCCAGATGCCTTCTTCCTGAAAAGACAGGCGAACCCTTAAGTTCTTATGCCATACTTTCTGATAGATTGTTTTCTGTCCCAGATACAAAAGCAGGGCAACTACGAGAATTCCCAGCAGTTGTATCATGGCTCAAACCTTTCTGTGGGCACGGGAATGGAGGATAGAATTGCCTCTATCCTTCCGGCGTTCGTGCCGGCAAAAGCCCCCATACCGCATACCAGTCTGTGAGCCAGTACCGGAACCGCAAGAATACGGACATCATCCGGCAGACAATACTTCCGTCCCTGTAAGTAAGCATAGGCTTTCACACAGCGTAACAGACCGAGGGTACCTCTGGGGCTGACACCGGCAAGAATCCCTTCCGCACTTCGCGTGGCTTCCACGATCTGTACCATATATTCCCGGATGCAGGGATGAACAAATACTTTTGCTGCTTCCCTACGGGCTTCCAACAACTCTTTTGGGCTAACAACAGATACTAAGCTCTGTAAGGGATCTTCTTCCATGTATAATTCCAGAATCCGCAGTTCCTCTTCCCTGTCCGGAAGATTCATGGACAGTTTCATAAGAAAACGGTCTAACTGCGCCTCTGGTAAGGGGAATACTCCCGCACTTTCTATGGGGTTCTCTGTGGCAATGACGAAAAACGGCTCTCCAGGCGTATAGGACACGCCATCGATGGTCACCTGCCGCTCTTCCATGCACTCTAACAGCCCCGCCTGAGTCCTGGGTGTGGCACGATTCAATTCGTCCGCCAGCAGAATATTGGTAAATACCGGACCTTTTCGCAGGGTGAATTCATTCTTCTGTCGGTCATAGACATTGATGCCCGTGATGTCGCCTGGCAACAGATCCGGGGTGAACTGCACCCGGGAGAACTGCACATCCAGAGACTTTGCCAGTGCCTTGGCGAGCTTGGTCTTGCCGGTACCGGGAACATCTTCTAACAGCACATGTCCGTCGGCAATCAATGCGGTAAGCAGAAGCTCTGTTACTTTTTCCCTGCCTACCAGAACCTTTTGAATATTCTTTTGTATTTTATCTGCTAATTCTTTTCCTGTTTGTTCTGTCATGATCTCTCCCGGAATGATTTCATTATTATTTTATTATACCTTATAAAAATAAGTTCTGCCAGTACCAAAAGGTACATAAATATGAACTGCAAAGCATGGTCATATAGGGAGGAAGATTTTTGGAACCATTGGATAATAAGAATACAGCACAACTTTTGCAGCAAATGCGCAGACAGACAGAAATAAAGCCGGAGCAGGAGGCTCCTTCGGAAACCGCATCGCATGGCGGCGGTACCTTCCGGATTCGTCTTGCTCTGGCCGGAGTATTGTTTCTGACAATTCTGTTATTGGATCAAAATAAGAAATGTTTGGTGGGCATCTCCATGGATCAGATCTTTCAGTATGTGACCGGAGTCGATTATGGTGTCGGTCTGAAGAACTGGGTGGAGACAGTTGTTAACGGTTTGCAAGTTCTGTGGTGATCTCTTCCCAGGTGACGTCTTTTTCTGCCATCAGTACCATCATATGATACAGGAAATCACTGATCTCGTATTTGACTTCATTGGGATTGGGATTTTTAGCGGCAATCACGATCTCTGTCGCCTCTTCGCCCAATTTCTTAAGGATCTTATCAATACCCTTGTCAAATAAATAATTGGTATAAGAACCCTCCTTGGGGTGTACCTTACGGTCCTTGATCACATCGAAGACTTCCTCGAACACCTGTAAGGGGTTGCTGCTTTCTTCGTAATCTTTTTTTGTGATCTCATTAAAGAAACAGCTCTTGCTGCCGGTGTGGCAGGCTGCACCGATCTGGGATACTTTTGCAAGGATCGTATCCATATCGCAGTCGGCCACCAGCTCCTTCACATACTGGTAGTGTCCGCTGGTGAGGCCCTTCAGCCACAATTCCTGTCTGCTTCTGCTGTAGTAAGTCATCTTGCCCAGCTTCAGTGTCTGTTCATAGGCTTCCTCATTCATATAAGCCATCATCAGAACTTCCCGGGTACGATAATCCTGCACGACAACAGGTACCATGCCGTCACTGTTTTTCTTAAAATCTTCCCACTTGTAAGCAGCCTGGAAGGATTCAATGGGAATATCATTTTCCCGGCACAGATCCTTCAGGGCAACGATCTCTTTTACATTATCGTTGATGGTATTGCCGGTGATGCCGCATACATTTTCATATGCGAAGATCTCTAACAGCTTGTTCAGTGCTACCTGATTGATCTGGACGAAAAAGGGAAGGGACAGAATACTCTGCGTCTCCCGGATCTGGTGAGGATTCATCAGGATCATGGCAGAGACATACTTTTCAATTTTCTCTTTATGTAATTCCAAAACGGCGGGATCATTATAGGAGATCAGTATCTTCTCCTTGCCGAATTTCAGGGAGACTTCCTCCGTGATCTCAATATTACTCTCTTTCTCATAGTCGAGAACCGCCTTTTTACATCCGGCATAAAGTAATTTCTTAATGTCCTCCATGCGCTTTACATTGCCGGCACCGATGACATCTACTTCTGCTTTGGCACAGATATCCTTGATGATATCCAGAGCCGCGTCATGCTCTGCATCTTGCTCGGACATATCGAACACGATCAGTTCATCTGCGTTGTGCTCACAGTAATAATCTGCCAGACGGACAGGATCCGTATCTACGATGGTAGTATCCGTAAGGTTTCTCACTGCATGCTCATGATATAAATAAATACAGGGAACAAATTTCTTGATGATCATAGTAATCCTCGCGTTTTTCTATGCCTGCATGGTACGGACCTCAGGCACGTATTTTTTACAGACTTCCTTTGGTACTTAAGACATCCGTTACCTTCGGATTATAGGAAACGGCCTGATCCAGAGCCCTGGCAAATGCCTTGAACATGGCTTCGATCATATGGTGATTGTTGCCCGCAGACAGCATCTTAATATGTAAGTTCATACCGGCACTGTAGGATACGGCATAGAAAAATTCCTTCACCAGTTCAGTATCCAGTTCCCCTACCTTCGGTACGGTGAATTCACATTCAAAATTAAGGTAAGGCCGACCGCTTAAGTCAACGGCACATAAAGCAAGCACTTCATCCATGGGCAGGATAAAATAACCGTAACGGTTGATGCCCTTCTTGTCTCCCACTGCTTTTTTAATGGCCTCGCCTAAGACGATACCGGTGTCCTCCACCGTATGGTGGCCGTCCACCTGTAAGTCTCCCTTTACCGTGCAGTCCAGATCAAAAAAGCCGTGTCTGGCAAAGCCGTCCAGCATATGATCAAAAAATCCGATGCCGGTAGACAGATCAGCTTTTCCGCTGCCGTCCAGATTCAAGGTGATGGCGATATCGGTCTCCTTTGTTGTTCGGGTCACAGATGCTTTTCGTTCCATAATGTCTCCTAGTCTTCAAATCTCACTTTAATACTGTTTGCGTGTGCGGTCAAGCCTTCGCTCTTCGCAAAAGTCTCGATCTGTGTATGTACCTTTTCCAGTGCCTGTCTGGAATAAGAAATGATACTGGTCTTCTTGATGAAATCATCTACATTTACCGGAGAGAAAAATCTTGCGGTACCGTTGGTAGGCAGAATGTGGTTCGGACCTGCAAAATAATCTCCCAGAGGTTCGGAAGCATACTCTCCTAAGAAAATCGCACCGGCATTGCGGATACGGGTCATGGTGTCGAATGGATTCTTTGTAATGATCTCCAAGTGCTCAGAGGCAATAGCGTTAGCTGCATCGATCGCATCTTCCATATTGTCAGCCAGCAGAATGTAGCCGTAATTGTCCAACGACTTCTGAATAATGGGAGCACGCTCTAAGACTTTGACAAAACCGTCCACTTCCTCAGATACCTTCTCGGCAAGCTCCTTGGAAGTCGTGATCAGAATAGCACTTGCAAGCTCGTCATGCTCTGCCTGGGACAGAAGATCTGCCGCAACGTATCTGGGGGTAGCAGTCTCATCCGCCAATACCAGGATCTCGCTGGGGCCGGCAATGGAATCAATGCTCACATAGCCATAGATTGCCTTTTTGGCAAGGGCTACAAAGATGTTGCCGGGGCCGGTGATCTTGTCGACCTTAGGTACGGACTCGGTTCCGAATGCCATAGCAGCGATAGCCTGCGCCCCGCCCACTTTATAAATGGTGTCTACACCGGCAATATCAGCAGCTACTAAGGTACCGGGATTGACTTTACCGTCTTTTCCGGGAGGAGTGGTCATAATGATCTTATCTACACCGGCTACCTTCGCAGGGATTACATTCATCAATACGCTGGAAGGATAAGCTGCCTTTCCACCGGGAACATAGACACCGGCTCTTTCGATAGCCGTGATCTTCATGCCTAAGATCGTACCGTCCGGCTTTGCATCGAACCAGCTGTTACGAAGCTGCTTCTGATGAAAAGCGCGGATGTTCTCTGCGGACAGACGGATCACATCCACCAGATTCTCATCCATCTGCGCGTAAGCTTCTGCAATTTCTTCTTTGGTCACGCGGATATTCTCTGCGCTTAATGCAAACTTGTCAAACTGTAAAGTATAATCGAATAAAGCCTGATCACCCTCGGCACGAACTCTGTCTATGATCTGATTCACGGTGCTTTCGTACTGAGAGTAGTTATTCGGACTTCTCTTTAAGAGGTCGTTCAAAATACTCTGTTTTGATTCTTTATCCAATGCTACGATTCTCATAACGGTACTCTCCTAATAAATATGCTGTGATTTATCTGCTCTATTTTCTGATTTGTCTGGTTACGGCTGTGCTTTTAACTGCTCGCGGATGGCACCTACCAGTTTACGGATCCGGTCGGCCTCCATCTGCATGCTCACCGGATTGACGATCATGCGTGCGGACAGAGGGCACACCTCTTCTAAAACTTCCAGTCCGTTTTCTTTTAAGGTGGAACCGGTCTCCACAATATCTACTATTACATCAGATAATTCCACCAGAGGTCCTAACTCCACGGAACCGTTTAATTTGATGATGTCCACGGTCTGATGCTTTTTATTGTAAAAATATTCTCTGGCGATATTGGGATATTTGCTTGCCACACGGATCCGCTCATGGTGCTTTAACAGCTCTCTGGCGGAGGCGGGACCACAGACACACATCCGGCATTTGCCAAATCCAAGATCCAGTACCTCGTAGACGTTACGGTTCTCTTCTAAGATCGTGTCCTTACCGACCACACCGATATCGGCGGCACCGTACTCCACATAAGTGGGAACATCGGGACCCTTTGCCAGGAAAAAGCGAAGCTTATATTCTTCGTTGACGAAGATCAGCTTTCTGGTATCCTTGTCTTTCATCTCTTCACAGGTAATGCCGATCTTCTCAAAAAGTTCCAGCGTTTTCTTCGCAAGTCTGCCCTTACCCAGGGCAAAGGTAAGATATCTTTCTTCACTCATTACTGCCCTACCTCCTCAGCTTTTTTATTCTCCGGAGAAAGCACGGTGGGAATTCCTTCTTTTCTTAACTTCATGGCTTCGGTAAGCTTTACCTGATAGTCTGCTTCATCTTCCACATTGTAATACAATACCTTGCCGGAAGCGGGAATCGCAATATCGACTTTCTGACGGGACAGTGCCTCCAACAGATCATCAATGACGATGACGAAGCCGATTGCTGCGGCATCCTTGCCGAATTTACGAAGGAGATTGTCATAACGGCCACCCTTTACTACTGCATCACCGATGCCGTAAGTATATGCCTTGAAGACCACGCCGGTATAATACTGGTATTTGCTGAGCATTCCGAGATCAAAGGAAATATATTCCGCTACTTTGTACTGCTCTAAACGCTCCTTTAATTTTTCCAGTCGGGCAATTGCCTGTAAGGAACGGTCATTTTTCGCTAATGCCTTGGCAGCCTCTAAGGATTCCATATCCTCGAACATATCGGCAAGCTTTAATAAAATACTGTGATAGGGCTCCGGGATCTGTTTCTGCTCTAACAGTTCCTGGGCGGCGAAAAAGTTCTTGCCCGAGATGCAGGAACGGAGTTCTCTCTCGGTATCCTCATCAAGACCGGCTTCCTCACAGAGCCCACGGAAATAGTCTACCTCACCGATGGTTACCTGGAATCTGGTAAGTCCCGCACTCTTCAGTGCCTCGATGACCATACTGATGACTTCCGCATCTGCTTCTACGGAAGGATCGCCAATGAGTTCCGCACCCATCTGTGTCACTTCTTTTAATTTACCCTGCAGATTGGAGGTGTTGGTGAAAGTATTGCCGTTATAACTGAAGCGAAGAGGAACCTTCTCTTCCATGAAATATTTGGCTGCACAACGGGCAATGGAAGGGGTAAAGTCCGGTCTCAGCACCAATGTATTTCCTTCCTTGTCAAAAAACTTATAAAGCTCCTTGCTGGGTGTGGTTCCGATCTCCTTGGAAAATACATCGAAAAATTCAATGGAGGGTGTCTGAATATCCTCATATCCGAAGCAATGGATCGCTTTCTGCAGCTTCTGTTCCACTGCCAGTTTCCTGGCATATTCTTTGCCGTAAATATCCCGGACACCTTCCGGCGTATGTAATAATCTGTTATTCATAATGCATCCTCAATTCATATACTTTACTATATTAACGTGCTACCTCATTATCATGATAGCATACGAAACTATTTGTAGTATAAGCGGAGACTTTCGCTATGTCAAGCGCTTCTTCATTAAATTATTCTTCTCTGTCTTCCAGATCTTTTTTCAGAATATCCAGATAAGGCACCAGAATTCCCTGATGTTTCGGAAGAATATATTCCGGATTTAATTCTTCGAACCGGAAGCTTTTCCTGCCGCCGTCATTTGCCCTGTCCCAGAAAAACCGAAGCATCTCATAAGGCAGATAATACAACAGATCCTTGTGGCTGTAAAAGATCAGGAAAAAAGCGATGCCGCCCTGCTTTTCGAACTGCCGCATGAATTCTACCTGATGGGGATGGATATTCTGCAGGGAAAAGGTATCCACCGCACATTCCTTGGCATCAAAGCATACAGGGATACCCTGTACTGCACCGATATAATCAACAGTACTCTTCTGCTCGAAAAAAGCCAGCGTGATCTGGCGGCTCTCCTTATCCATTTTTATCGGAGTGATGGGTGTGGGGATTTTCTGGATCAGGGCAAGCCCGGCTTCCGCATATTTTTCATTGGTACGGTTAACCATATCCTCCAGTGTGGATCCGCGGAGTCCGCGGGTGTTCCATGTAGCCATTTTCGTGTATCCTTTCTAGCAGGCAGTATCCGGTATCAGATTCAGTGCCTGTAAGATCATAGCAAATTTACTGGGAAGCGGGGCTGTAAATGTCCTGCCGCTTACTTTTGCAAGAGCTCCTTTTTCTCCCTCCGGGAAGCAGACCTTCCCAGCATGCAGAAGCTGATGGCGCAGGGAAAATTCGGATTGCATTTTACGGTTCAGCCTGGGATCTCCGTATTTCGTATCGCCGAGTAACGGATGCCCGGTGCTCGCCAGATGGGCACGGATCTGATGGGTTTTACCGGTGACCAGCTCCACAGTTAACAGGGTATAGTCTCCCGCCACGGCTTCCGGAGTATAGATCGTCTGAATATAAGAAGCCTCTTCCGTTCTTTCCGGTTTCTTGGCGTACACCTTTACAGTATTGGTGTGCTCATCCTTGGACAGGTAGCCTTCTAACGTGCTTTCCTGTAAAATCTTACCTTTGCAGATCGTCTGATAGTATTTTCGAACCGTTCGGTCCTTAATGATGCGGCTTAAGTCCTGGGATCCCGCTAACGTCTTGCCGCATAATACGATGCCACTGGTATTGCGGTCAAGACGGTTGCAGACGGAAGGATGGAACGTGGCAAGATCCGCTTCTTTTATAGCTCCGGTCTCCAATAGATGCCCAATCAGCCATTCATTCAGGGAAAGATCTTCCGGTTTTGCCTTCTGCGTCAGAACACCGGCAGGCTTGTCCAATAATAAGATATCATCATCCTCGTAAATGACACAGACATCCCTTAGCAAATGGTACGCCTTTCGGTAATCGGAAGTATCTTCCGCACTCTTAGTACCGGACAGGGAAGCAAATGTCTCCTCGGAGAAAAAGCATTTTACTTCATCCCCTTCGGTAAGAATTTCTTTTCCCTCTGCCTTTTTCCCATTTAATGTAATGTTTTTCTTGCGCAGCATTTTATATAAAAATCCGGTGCCTGCGCCGGGCAGAGCTTTTTTCAAATATTTATCCAGGCGCTGTCCTGCCTGATTTTTGCCGATGGTAAGTAACTGCATAAGACACCACTCCTTGAAAAGTATATAAAGAAAATAGGTTACAGAGACACACTCTTTAAGGTCTGGCAGATTCCCGACGTCAGTTCCGGCTGTGTGGGCAGTTCCTTTAACTGTTCGCAGCGTTTTACGTATTTATCCAGATCGTTAAATATTTTCACAGAAGTCTCTCTGTAATTGTCTTTTTTCAGAATAGCCTGAATGTGTTTGTTAAAAGCCTGCTCCTCGAACTTCGGGTCCGCAGTGTATCCACAGATCGTATTGCCACAGACTGTCAGATGATGAATACAGAAATTCTTCTCATAAGAAGTAAATACACAGTCGTAGAGTCCGGTAAGTCCTTGTGTATGTGCCGCGATCAAAGCGGCATCCCGCTCATCACAGCCCTTGTAGCGTAAATACATGAACATTTCCACCAGGCTTTTACATGCCGGAAGACATCCCAGCACCGCCACGATGGTTAACAGGTTCTCTCTGCTTCCGGTGCTGACCCAGCCGGTGATAAACAGTGCAATAGAGATGGCAAAATAAAGCACGGTTCTTATAATCTCATAATTTTTCTGGGTACGAAGATACCCTCTGGTTCCTTTCACATCATCTGTGGAAAACATTCTTTTCAATTGCATATAAAGTTATCTCCTTTTGTAGCTTATTTCTTCTGATTCTGTGTGTTAGCCAGTGCGCAGATTTCTTCTTCTGTCAATGCACGATGCGCTCCTCGTGGAAGGGAGGGATCCAGGGACAACGGTCCGAAGGATACTCTCTCCAGTGCACATACCTGATTTCCCACTGCCTGTAACATTCTTTTGACCTGATGAAATCTGCCTTCGTGAATTGTAAGCAGCAGATCGCCGTCCGGAGTGATCACCGCTTTTGCGGGGGCAGTCGGTTTGTCATCTCCAATATCAAGCCCCTCTTCCAGACGGTGGATATCTTCCTCGGAGAGAGGATGATCTGGCTGCACCAGATAAGTTTTATCCACATGTTTTTTTGGTGACAGCAGATCGTGTGCCAGGGCACCGTCGTTGGTTAAGAGCAAAAGCCCCGTGGTATCCTTATCCAGTCTTCCCACCGGGAACAGATCCTTTCTGCCCTGTGCGGGAAGCAGCTCTAACACGGTAGGTGCCGTATTGTCATTGGTGGCAGAGACAACTCCCTCCGGCTTATTCAGCATATAATAGACATATTTTTGATACCGCAGTTCCTGCCCCTGAAAGGCGATGATGTCTTTGGTTTCCTCTATTTTTTCTTCCGGTTTTTTGGCAACCGTGCCGTTGATCGTTACCATCCCTTTTCGGATGGCATCCTTTACCTGGCTTCTGGTTCCTATATTATTTTCACATAAAAATTTATCCAAACGCATGAACTTTTCACTTTCTATCATTTCTATTTATTTCATTTTGGCATATAGTATACAAATCGCTTAACAGGAACCTCCATGAAAAAAATAATGGACGTTTTTTTCTTTGTATTTTTGACATTCTGCATGCTGACGAATTCGTCCTTAAGTCTTGCCTATGCAGCCCTGGGGTTGAGACTCTGGTATGAAAAAATGGTTCCGGTGCTTTTCCCGTTTATGGTTCTGTCCGGAACGCTGATCCGCATGGGGCTGGTGGAAAGTCTTATCCGTCCCATAAGACCTTTTTTCGGTAAACTGTTCCGGATATCCGATCCTGCGGTTTATACGATCCTTATGGGCTTTTTATGTGGCTTTCCCATGGGTGCACGTACGACGGCTGAGTTTCGTAACAGGCAGGAGCTTTCTGTAGCGGAGGGACAATTCCTTTTGGCCTTTTGCAATAATTTCGGACCGGTTTATTTTTTGGGATTTGTGCTGCCTTTGCTACACCGGACGCTTAAGCTGCCCTATCTTATGGGAATGTACGGCATTCCTGTTATCTACGGATTATTTTTAAGATACACAGTCTATCGCATGCGTCTGCAGGACACTTCTATGGTTTCACAGCCTGTAACCAAGTCCTCTGTCAGGACATCCCTGCCGGATGCCCTGGACGATGCCGTGAATGCCGCAGGCTTAAGTATTTTGCGTCTTGGTGGATATATGATCTTTTTCAATCTGCTGAATCTGTTGCCCGGGCTTTTCCTGCACCAAAGTCATCTCCTTGCACCACTTTTGGAGATTACCGGAGGGCTGCAGATGTTGGCGGACCGCTATCCGTTATATACTTTACTGTTACTTCCGTTTGGGGGCTTAAGCGGTATTGCCCAAACCGCCGCCTGTATCCGGAATACGGGGCTTTCTCTGAAAAAATACATTATTCATAAGCTTGTTCTGACACTGCTTACCGCATTTTATTACCTGGGATGGCGGCTTCTGTCTCCGGATACATTTCTGCTCTGATTTCTATTCTGATTTTTATTATGATTTCTACGTCTGCGTTTCTTATGTCTGCTAAGCTGGATCTGATATAGCAGAAATATCACGAGAAGCAGAGCAGCCAAAATTCCGCAAATGATCAGAAACACACCGAAATTCACTTGCTTTTTATCATTCAACACCTGGAATATGCCATTATTTCCAGCGGCATCCGCCATGGTAATTATGGAATCGGAAGTACTGTCTTTGGAGGCATTCTCCAGGGAAGCGGCTTCTTCTGCCGCAAGGCTTGCTTCCAAGGCTTCCTTGGCTGCCTTTTCCTGATCCACAAACGGCTTATCAAAGGTGATGGAAGCACTCTCGGTAAACAGATCCGCCTGATTGTATCCTCTGACGGTGATCACCGGCTGCTCGCCCTTCGTAAAGTTAAGTGAAAAGGTAAAGGTGTCGGGATAGGTTCCTGACATAATATCCAGATCCGGCCAGGGCTGTAGCTCGGAATATGTCCTGCCACCGTCTGTACTGTAATCATAGTACATCATGGGACAGTCATAATCTGTTCCCGTGACTTCCAAAGTCACCTCACCGGTGTCATAATCTGCACTGAGCAGTGACAGCAGACAAATATCCGGTTCCGTCTTATCTCGTATGGTGGCGGGCAGAATGGACTGCAGGGAGACTTCGGGAAGCGCATCTGCCTCAGCACTGTAATCGACACCCGTGTCTGCATCGGACAATCCGAAGTATTTTGCAACGGACAACGCATCCTCTCTGCCGAACCGTTTCCAGTCCTCTTCCGTCTGGCAATACGGAATATCCCTGCCCTCATCTACATGGCAGTGTTCAATGATGGCGGACGGAATCCCTCTGGCAGTACTTTCTCTTATGATTCCGTAATAATCATCTCCGTTATCCTTAAGCTTCGTCTTCACACCGCGTAAAAACAGTCCCATTTCTTTCATCTGCTGCATCTGTTCCCAGCCGAACTGGTAACCGTAGGCATTGTAGGGCTGTACGGAAGAGATCCATACCTCGGAACCGAACAGATCATGATCTACGGAAGCGTTATAATGAATGCTGAACAGAAAATCCGCATTCCGCTCCGCAGCAAACTGTGCGCGGTCTGCCAACGACATGGATACATCGTCGGTATGGGTCAGGTAGACATCCACATTGTCGTATTTTGTCAGTTCCTCATACATGGCCAGGGCAGTCACCATGGTCATTTCCTTCTCTTTGGTAATTCCCTCCAGGGTTCCTTCGTTGTCGCCGCCGTGTCCGGGATCGATGACAACAGTGACCCTCTCTCCCGTCTCCTGTGCTCTTGGCGCTGCCTGAACGTTCAGGGAAGCTTCAAAAAAACAGGCTGCAGCAAGACTGACCGCACAGATCATTGTCCTGACTAACAGCCCTTTTTGTATATTGCTTACTTTCATTCTCTTGATTCCTTTATTTTTAAAAAACCAGCTTTCTACAGAAAACTGGTTTCTTATGATTAATATGATGTCGGGGTCAAAAGCCCCCGACTTTGATGCCTGCGGATTGTTCCGTGCTACGCACTCCCACAATCCCACCCAATATTCGCATATCGTGGGATTATCATCCCACTTTTATGCTCATATCGGGGCGGGTCCTAAGGTCTTTCACCCACCTATGAGCAAGCTCATGTGGGCTTAGACCTTTTGACCCTGGCATCATTATTATATGATTACATGACATCGAGATTGTCAGTTCCGCCTGCGGGAACATCCACATCCTCCAGATCCTCATCTGCCGGATGAAGTTCACTGCGGTTAGATTGGATAATATCACGATACTGGTTCAGGTTGCCGATCAGGGCATCGTAATTTGCACTTGCCTGCTGGGTAGAGGAAGCAATAATATTTTCCAGATGGGCCAGCATATCATCCATGTACTGCATGGCAGCGGATTTTACATTGTTGGCCTCAATCGTCGCATTATCTAAGATCTCCTGTGCCTGCTTGCTTGCCATTGTGACGACCTCATTCGCCTGGGCATATGCCTGCTGCATGATCTCATGCTCGTTGATCAGCTCATTGGTATGAACCGTGGCTTCGTTGATCAGAGCTTCTGCTTTGGCTTTGGCATCGTTTAAGATTGCTTCCTTATTGCTGATGATCTTCTGATAACGCTTGATCTCATCCGGAGTCTTCATGCGCAGCTCCCGCAGTAACTCATCAATCTCATCCTTGTTGACGATGATCTCTGTGCTGGACATGAACTTCGGCTTACAACCTTCAATGTATTCTTCTATTTCATCAATTACCTGTTCGATTCTGCTGCTCATGAAACTCTCCTTATTTACACATCACTATTCTCTGAAAGTTTTTTCTGACGATATTTGTCATAAATCAGATCCGCCACAAAATCCGGAACACAAGGGGTAATATCTCCGTCAAAGCTGGCGATCTGTTTGATCGCGGAAGAACTGAGATATGCGTATTCCAGGCTGGTGGTCAGAAATACCGTGTCTATTTTCTCATGGGATAACATTCGGTTCGTCTGCGCCATCTGCAGTTCATACTCAAAATCCGTAATGGCCCGCAAGCCTCTGACGATGACATGCAGATCCTTTTCTCTGGCATAATCTACCAAAAGACCGCTGAAACTGTCAATCTGCACATTGGGCAGATCTTTTGTAGCTTCTTTAAGTATCTTAACACGTTCTTCTACAGAAAACAACGGGGTCTTTTCTTTATTATTCAAAACACTGACGATCAGAACATCAAATATTTCGGCTGCCCGTCTTATGATATCCATATGCCCGTTGGTGACAGGATCAAAGCTTCCGGTGTAAACAGCTCTTTTCATAAAAATCACACCTTTCAGTGTTACTTCCTGCGAAGGAACACATGCTTGTTGGTTTTGTATTTTTTCTCGCGGATCACTTCAAAGCCCAGATCTTCTGCATAGGAAAAATCGGTATGCAGAGAAGCCTCTACGAGGATCAGGGTCTCTTCGGAGACATATTTTGCATAACGCAGCTGCTCTAACACTCTGCGCTCCTGCTCCTGATCGTAGGGAGGATCCATGAAGATGACATCTACGTGCTTTTCATAGATACCTGTCAGTCCTGCACAGGCATCCTGCTTTAATACTATAGCACGGTCCTTCATTTTCGTAAATGCCAGATTGTCCTCAATACATGCTAATGCCTTCGGGGCATTCTCGATAAAATAAGCTTTTCTGGCACCGCGGCTCAATGCCTCAATACCGATACCGCCGCTGCCACTGAAAATATCCACGAACACACAGTCCGGAATATAGGTCTGCAGCATATTAAAAAGGGTTTCCTTGATCCGGTCGGTGGTGGGTCTGGTATCCATTCCTTCCGGAGTCTTAAGGGGCAGACTTCTTGCAGTTCCCGCAATGACTCTCATATGATCACTCTCCGTTTTCTCTATAAATGTTTTTCTGAATTCTTCTGTTGAAAAGTTACACTCTGACTTTGGTGCCCTTGCTGTCACGTTTGCCGAGCTTCAGATTATTCAGGATAAGCTCCTTGCCCTTATATTCAATGGTGGTCTCTACGGCATTTTTTGTATAATATACATTTTCCACTACATCCTTGTCAGCCAGTTTCATACCGCGGACACCGATGGCACCTTTCTTTTTCTCGGGGATCTCATCGATGGAGAAGCGCAGGAAAAATCCTCCCCTGGTCTGCAATACGATGTTCCGCTGGTCAGTCAGGGCGGCAACGCTGACCACGCAGTCACCCTCCGCCAGCTTCGTAGCGGCAACGGTACGTTTGGTCACATCGAATTCCCCACCGTCTACCACTTTTAACATGGACTGGGCGGTGGCGAAGATTACCCGGCACAGATTCAGCTCCTTCTGGCTGGTGATGTATATGATCTCCTCGTTCTTCTGACTGAAGTTACTTACATTGTCAATGGGCGTGCCCTTCTCACGGAACTTGCCGTAAGGCAGATCCAGCACCTTGATGGTATGCATCTGTCCGGTGTTGGTGAACAGGCAGATCCTTCCGGTATTTTTACAGGTGAAGACGTATTTATTTTCTGCATCTGCAGCTTCTTTATTCCGCTCGTAGGTGGAGACATCCACAGTCTTGGCATAGCCGAATCGATCCATGAGAAATACCACATCCATCTCTTCCAGCTCTTTTTCCTTGTAGACCGCTTCCTGACCGTTCTCGATGACAGTCTTACGGGGATGGCTGTATTCCTTTTTAAATCCATCCAGTTCATTCATGATGACCTGTGCCATGGAATCTCTGCGGTCCAGTATGTCTTCGTAGCGATAGATATTCGCCATGGTCTCTTCGTGCTCGTTGATCAATGCTTCCAGTTCCAGACCGATCAGCTTATACAGACGCATCTCTAAGATAGCGTTTGCCTGTTTCTCGGTGAACATCAGCTGGGCTGCCATGATCTTTGATTCTTTGGACTTGAACTTGATCCCGTCCACCTTGCCTTCTACGAGGCAGGCCTTTGCCATGGCTCGATCTTTGGAACCACGTAAAATTTCAATGACAAGATCGATCACATTGCAGGCCTTGATCAGACCCTCCTGAATCTCCTTACGCTCCATTTCTTTGGCAAGCAGATTGGTATATTTTCTGGTGGCTACTTCAAACTGGAAATCCACATTCGCCTTGATGATCTGCTTTAAGCCCATGGTCTCCGGTCTGCCGTTTGCAATGGCGAGCATATTGACACCGAAGGTATCTTCCAGGCGGGTCTTCTTATAAAGCATATTTACAAAGTTCTCCGGATCGGCATCCTTGCGCAGTTCGATCACGATACGGATGCCCTCCTTGGAGGACTGGTTGGATATATCCACGATATCCTGGGTCTTCTTTGTCTCGGAAAGGGCTGCTACATCGGATAAAAATTTTGCAATATTGGCACCGATCATGGTATAAGGAATCTCGGTGATCACCACATTGGTCTTGCCGGCTTTTCCTTTCTGGAATTCTACCTTGCCACGCAGCTTGATCTTACCGGCCCCGGTCTCGTAGATTTCTTCCAGTTCATCCTTATTAATAACGATGCCGCCGGTAGGGAAATCCGGCCCCTTCAGGTAACGCATCAGTTCTTTTGTGGTAATCTCGTTATTCAGCATATAGGCTTTAACGGCATCAATAACTTCTCCAAGGTTGTGAGGTGGTATGCTGGTAGCCATACCTACGGCGATACCCTCCGATCCGTTGACTAAGAGGTTCGGGATTTTTACCGGTAGTACGGAAGGTTCCTTTTCCGTCTCATCGAAATTCGGTACGAAGTCTACCACGTCCTTATCCAGATCCGCCAGGAAAGCTTCCTGGGTCACTTTCTGGAGTCTTGCCTCGGTATAACGCATGGCAGCGGCACCGTCTCCTTCGATGTTGCCGAAGTTGCCGTGACCGTCGATCAGAGGCATGCCTTTTTTGAAATCCTGGCTCATGACTACCAGTGCCTCATAGATGGAACTGTCACCGTGGGGATGATATTTACCCATGGTATCACCTACGATACGGGCACTTTTACGGTAGGGACGGTCATAGCGGATCCCCAGTTCGTGCATATCGTAGAGAGTTCTTCTCTGTACCGGCTTCAGACCGTCTCTGACATCCGGCAGGGCTCTGGCAATGATAACGCTCATGGCATAGTCGATGAACGATTTCTGCATCTCCTCGGAGTATTCTGTTTTTATGATTCTGCTGTCATCCATTTCTGGTCCTCGTCTTTCTGACATTACATTTCAGGATCTGCACTAGATATCCAATTCCGCATCCGTTGCATGATCGTAAATAAAAGATCTTCTGGGCGGTACATCCGTACCCATGAGAAGCTCAGTCATCTCGGAAGCCATGCGTGCATCCTCGATCTCCACTAATTTTAACAGTCTGCGTTCCGGATCCAGTGTGGTCTCCCACAGCTGTTCGGCATCCATCTCACCCAGACCTTTGTATCGCTGTAAGGTAAAGGGACCCTTGTGGGTCTTACGGTATTTTTCCAGTGCCTTGTCATCGTACAGATATTTTTCTTCTCCCTTGGAGGGCATTGCCTTGTATAAGGGAGGCATGGCTATGTACACGTGACCTTCAAAGATCAGATCCGGCATGAAGCGGTAGAATAAGGTCAGTAACAGTGTGGAAATGTGTGCACCGTCCACATCGGCATCCGCCATGATGATGATCTTGTCATAGCGTAACTTTGTAATATCGAAATCGTTGCCGTAGCCCTCGGAAAATCCGCAGCCGAAGGCATTGATCATGGTCTTGATCTCCGCATTCGCAAGCACTTTATCGATACTGGCTTTCTCAACGTTCAGGATCTTACCGCGGATAGGCAGGATTGCCTGATACATACGGTTTCTCGCTGTCTTGGCGCTTCCTCCCGCAGAGTCACCCTCTACGATGAAGATTTCACATTTGGAGGGATCTCTGGACTCGCAGTTCGCCAGTTTTCCGTTGGAATCAAAGGAGAACTTCTGCTTGGTCAGCATATTGGTCTTCGCTTTTTCCTCGGTCTTACGGATCTTGGCCGCCTTTTCCGCACAGCCGATGATGCTCTTTAAAGTCTCCAGATTACGGTCAAAAAATCTTACGATCTCTTCACCTGTCACCTTGGCCACAGCCTTGGCAGCATCCTGATTATCTAACTTTGTCTTGGTCTGTCCTTCAAAACGGGGATCCGGATGCTTGATAGATACGACGGCGGTCATTCCGTTCCGGACATCGGCACCGGTAAAGTTCGCATCCTTTTCCTTCAGAATATTTAATTCTCTGGCGTAAGTATTAATAACATTTGTGAACTGGGTCTTGAAACCGGTGAGATGGGTACCTCCCTCGGAGTTATAAATGTTATTACAGAAGCCCAGTACATTTTCATGGAATTCATTCACATACTGGAAGGCTACTTCCACGGAGATGCCTTCGCTCTCGCCGGAAAAGAAAATGACATCATGGACAGTCTCTTTGGAACGGTTCATGTCTTTTATGAAGCCAATAATGCCTTCCGGCTCATGGTAGGTAACCTTCTCAGGTTCTTCTTTTCTCTTATCTTCGAAAATGATCGTAAGCTTCGGGTTCAGATAAGCGGTCTCATGAAGGCGGCTCTTAACCTCATCTTCCTTGAAACGGGTCTTGTCAAAGATGGTGTCATCCGGCAGGAAGTTAATAGTCGTACCGGTCTCTCTTGTCTTGCCCACCACAGGGAGCAGACCGTCTACCAGATCCATCGCGGGAATACCTCGCTCATAACGATCCTCATAAATGCAGCCGCCACTCTTGACTCTGACGGTCAGCTTTGTGGAAAGGGCATTTACCACAGAGGAACCTACGCCGTGCAGACCACCGCTGGTCTTATATGCGGAATTATCGAACTTACCGCCGGCATGCAGAGTCGTGAATACCAGGCGCTCCGCGCTGATTCCTTTTTCGTGCATTCCAACGGGAATACCACGTCCGTTGTCTTCTACCGTGGCGGAGCCATCCGCTTCTAATGTTACTTTTATCGTATCGCAGTATCCGGCCAGATGCTCGTCCACAGAGTTATCTACAATCTCATAGATTAAGTGATTCAGACCTTTGGTGGAGACACTGCCGATATACATTCCGGGTCTCTTTCTTACCGCTTCTAAGCCTTCCAGGACGGTAATACTCGAGGCGTCATAATTATTGTCTTTTGCCATGAACTGGAACTCCTTCTCAACACATTATTGTCTTAAGTATATCATAGATTTTGTGTTTGGAAAAGCAAAAAATACAAGGGATAGGGCTTTGCCGGAAATAAAAAACCACCGGTTCCCTAATCCGGAACTGGTGGTCAAAATGGTCTGTTAAGAAATCCCTTTGAATTTATAATCCTTATGATTTTGCGATTGCAATGCCCCAAAGGACATCAGCCGGCTGCCACGGAACACTAATTTCCCCTGCTCTCCCTCTTTTAACGTTGAAAAAACAGTATCATCTGTTTCCAAGGTGACGCATTTTTTCGGATGCTCCATGTCCTGAAAAGTAATCTGATGCACCGCTTCTGTTTCTACCAGTCCCGTCGCCGCATTGGTGTTCTGGAGGTAAACCGTCTGGGTAACAGATCCAGAGAACGACCGCTATCAAAAACAGGACTGTTAAAATATTTTCCAATAGGCTGAACTGCATTTGATTTATCATGTGGTACCTCCTCCTAAAGAATTTAAGGAATCACCTTTTCAGAAATCAGCTTTAATGTTCCATCTTCATTCAGTTCAACGAAGAAAGGATATTCATGCATCATAGAAGTATACTTTTCCCAACAACTTATGAATACTTCTTCCTCTTTTGTAATGGTACAAAGCCCCTGCTTTTGTAATTCCGAAAAGTCGTGCCAATAGTCTATGAAATGATATTCCGTATTCTCTGTGATGGGTATCTTCATTTCTCTGAATCCCCAATCCTTTATGTAATAACCGGATACCAAATCTCTTTCCACATCCAGACCTAATTCTTTAATCCGCTTCTCATCCTCCGGGATGATCCATTCCACAGGGCGTACTACAATATAGTCGTTGTTTGTACTGAAATTCTCAATATACACACAAAAGGAACCTATTTCATCGTATCTTCCGTGGCAATACGGTGTTGGTGCAGGGACATTTTCGAGCGTCCCTTCCTGCGTAGTTGCGAGGGGGGAGGGGCTATCCGTTGCTGTCGGTGCCAACACCATCTCATCTATAGAAGGTGTGATATTTTCTTCTTCGTTTAATCCGCATGCCGTCATAAAAAATACACTCCCTACGACCGAAATTACGAAAAATAATTTCCTCATACTATGCTCCTTTTATTTCGCATACAAATATTTCTGTACTTCTGTGCCATCCGCAGTATATATAGTATAATATGGAAGTTTTAGTTAATTATTTATTATGCTTATTATGTGCTGACACATTCTTTAGAGTATCATCTTAACACTTCTCTTTTCTTTTTCAATATAATCGGCGTGAACAGCTATTTTACAAGCGCGAATTTTTTTAGCATATACTTTTTATTGTTATATAATTGTTGATGCCTATAATCAGAATGGAGAATATAATTGCTTTCGTATGCTTGAATGAATTTAAATGAGAAAGTCTTATTTTTGAGCACAAATGATTTTTGACCTTTTAAATAATGCATCTTATAATTACATTCAGAGGAAATACTATATAACTAAAATGGAGAAAAGTTATGAATATTGGAGAATTGCTTGTCAACGTGATAACCGTTTTATTATTCTATTTTTTTATTTCCAGAACGTTCACACTCCGGCGGTTCCACTGGATCTGCAGGGGCATCGGATTGATGCTTCTCTTTGTCCTGATCACATTGCTGAATCTTATGAATATTGCCCCCACCATTACCTGCGTATCCGGTCTGATCTGCCAGATTTTATATACTATGGTGTTTGCGGAAGGCTCCCGGGGAGCCAGATTGTTGATCGGTGGTATTCCCGCTTTGCTGGCAGTTGTTTCGGACAGTGTAACTTTCTCTGTACTGGGAATTCTGTTTCAGGATACTTCGGAGGCACTTACGGTCAATTCTGCCATTCGCAGTCAGGCTCTGGTCATATACATACTCACCTATTGCCTCCTAATCTGGGCAGTCATTCAATTCTTCCCGCAGGATTTGAAATTCCCGGGATATTTTGAAGGTGTAATTTTTTTGACTTGCGGACTGGGAGTTTTTGCCTCTGATATTCTTTTGAAATATGTGTTTTATTTCGAACGCAATGAGATCGTGCTGTCCAGAATCTCTCTTGCAACGGTCAACTATATTTTTCTTGGAGTTCTCCTGCTGCTATTGATGATCGTAGAACTTCTTGGAATCTATTACAGCAAAAATAATGAGTTACAGCAGCGTAATAATCTATATCAGATTGAGGAACAGGAACTGATTAATCTGAAAGAATCTTCCGCTTTTATCCGGGGCTGGAAACATGATTATAAGAACCAGTTGCAGGTACTTTCCACCATGCTGCAACAAAAACAGTATGACGAGTCGTTACTATATGTGAATGAGCTTTTAAGCAGTTCCGATATGATCAAACCGGTCTTTTCCTCGGGCAATCCGATTCTGGACGCAGTGTTGTCGTTGAAATATTACACCATGGAGCACAAAGGAATACGCTTTGAAAATTCGGTGTACCTCCCCACAGCATTTCCCCTGTCTCCACTGGATACTTCGACGCTGTTTACCAATATTTTGGACAATGCCATCGAGGCCTGCCAGTCCTGCCCTGCCGTTCCCTGGATCCATCTGGACATAAAGCCCAAGGGCGATATGCTGCTGATCACTTTGAGCAATTCCAGTGCCGCTAATTACAGGTATAATAAAAAAGGTAATTTGCTGTCAACCAAAGACGGGAAAGAACATGGTTACGGATTGCGTCAGGTTGCCAGGGTAACGGAAGCTTGTGGGGGATTTTATCAGGTAACACCTTCTGCTGATAAGTTTACTATAACAATAGCACTTCCTGTTTCTTTAGAGGTAGAAAGGAATAACCTATGAACATACATGTTACCATTATTGAGGATGAAGAACGCTTTGCACAGGATTTAACAGAAAAAATAAGAAACTGGTTTCATGCCCATCATCTGGAAGTTGCGGTGAAATGGTATCCCTCATCTCATCATATTTTTTTCACCAGCAGTTACCTTGCAACCGATGTATATTTTCTGGATATCTCGTTAAAAGAAGAAAATGGTGTCGATATTGCAAAAAAACTCCGGGCACATAACTACAAGGGACATATCATTTTTCTGACCGGATTTCAAGAGTATGTTTTTGAAGGGTATTCTGTCCGGGCGTTGGACTATCTTCTAAAGCCCATTGACCCTGTAAAATTAGACCGGGATTTGGAGATGATAGCAGAAGAACTCAGCGATCAAAATTATATGGTAAGAACCAGATCTGAAATGTATAAGATACCTTACAAAGAAATTTTATATATTTCCAGCAGCAATCACTCTATCGAGATTATTACGGAAAAAGAAAAATTTCGCCAGATGATTAGTCTACGGGAAGTCCTTTCTCATTTACCTGCGTATTTTCAGCAATGCCATAGAACTATAATCATCAATATGAAAAAGGTAACCTGTCTCACGGACAACTGGGTAGTTCTCAATGGCAAAGAGGAACTCCCTGTTGGAAAAAAATATCTGAAAAAGATAAGAAGTACCTTTTTGTCACAGTGACAGAGAAGCTCCCGGCACCTTTATGGCTTAGCAGGAGCTTCTTTCGCATTGGAAATTTTTATGCTTTGAAATTCTTAAATTATACCGTGATCTTCTTACAGCAGGCCAGTGCCAGGGCACCGGGACCGATGTGGCAGGCAACACTTAAGGACAGTGGATCGATATGAATATCGTAGCCGGGGAATTCCGCTTCTACCTCGGTGCGAAACTGCTCTGCTGCGGCTCTGTCGTGGGTATAAGCGATCTGCAGCCAGATGTGCTTATCCTCTGTCATGCCGCCGAAACGCTCGTTGATGTCCTTCTTAATAGCATTGATCATCATGGTTTTGCCCTGTGAGGTGGTTCTTGCCTTTGCAAAGGCATCCAGCTTTTCACCCTGAATGGTCAGCACCGGTTTCAGGCGAAGCATGGTACCGATGGCTGCGGCCGCCGGAGTGATCCGTCCGCCTTTTTTCAGATAATACAGGGTGTCCAGCATAATATAGATACTGCTGTTGAATTTATCATTTTCCAGGAATTCTTTGATCTGGGCCGCGTCTTTACCGGCTGCCGCAAGCTGCAGGGCATCCAGTGCAGACTGACGCTGGGTTACGGAGATTCTCTGGTTGTTCACGACCTGAACTCTGCCATCATAATCTGCCGCAAAGGCCATGGCACTCTGACAGGAACCGGACAGACCGCTGCTCATAGGTATGTGTACGATCTCGTCATATTCCTGTAAAAGCTTGTCCCACAGGCTGGTGACACTGTCAGGAGACGGCTGGCTGGTGGCAATATTCGCACCTGATTTTAACTTTTCATAGAACTGCTCCTGTGTCAGGTCAATATCTTCATAGTATGTGACTTCATCGATCATAAAAGGCATGGGCAGAACATGGATTCCGCGACGGGCTCCTTCTGTCTGTGTAATGCCGCTGTTACTGTCGGTTACGATTGCGATTTTTGACATTCTGGTATCTAAACCTTCCCTTTGCATAAATTAACATAAATTATCTGATCCTAAGCATAAAGCTTTGAACCTAAAAGTAATTTTACTGTCAGATGGTCCGAAAGTCAACAACATTTACTGCGGTATGTTCTTTGAAATAGTTCACCAATGCTTGGCTGTCGTCATCTGTCAGGTCCGGATCGGATACAAGCAACTGTTCCACGGCATCGGAAGCTTCTTTTAAAATATTTGCATCTGTATATATATCACCCAGCACAAATGCAAATTCACCGCTCTGCCGGATACCGAAGATATCTCCCGGACCTCGCAGCTTCAGATCCTCGGAAGCAATATGGAAACCGTCGTTGGAATGGTTCAGGATCTGCAAACGTTCCATGGTCTCTTTGGCTTCTGATGTGCTGATAAAAATGCAATAGCTTTGGAATTCCCCGCGTCCCACACGCCCACGCAGCTGGTGCAGCTGTGCCAGCCCGAAGCGCTCTGCATTCTCCACCATCATCACCGTGGCATTGGGAACATTGATACCGACTTCAATAACCGTGGTGGAAACCAGAACATCGATCTTCTTATCAGCAAATTCTTCCATGATACGGTTTTTGTCCGCCGGGCGCATTTTCCCATGGAGATAAGCCACTTGAACGGAAGGTGGCAGAGCTGCCCGGAGTTTCTCCGTATAATCTACTACATTCTCCAGGTCTTCCGATTCGCCCTCTTCCACCATGGGACAGATGACATAGGCCTGTCTTCCCGCTGACACCTCTTTTGCAATAAATTCATAGGCTTTGGGGCGATAAGATGTGCCTACTACACAGTTCTTGATGGGCAGACGGTTAGCAGGAAGTTCATCAATGACGGAGACCTTCAGATCCCCATATAGGATAATGGCCAGCGTCCTGGGAATCGGCGTTGCACTCATAACTAACACGTGAGGCTCACACCCTTTGGCAGCTAATGTTTCCCGCTGTCTCACCCCGAAGCGGTGCTGTTCATCCGTCACTACCAGTGCCAGGGAAGAATATTCCACCTTTTCCTGGATCAGGGCATGGGTTCCAATGATCAGGTTAGCTTCTCCGGAAGCAATTTTCGCATAAGCCTCCCGCTTCTCCTTCGCCGTCATAGAGCCTGTCAGAAGCACCGGACGAAAAGCAATGCCATATTTTTTTACATAGCCTGAAATGGTCTCAAAATGCTGTACAGCCAATACCTCCGTAGGGGCCATCATTGCTCCCTGATAGCCGTTAGCCGCGCACATGAGAAGTGCCAGTACCGCCAGGATCGTCTTACCGGAGCCTACATCTCCCTGAATCAGACGGTTCATGGCATAAGGACTTCCCATATCCTCCCTGAGCTCTCCCCAGACTTTTTTTTGAGCTTTGGTCAGAGGGAACGGCAGCTGTTCTAAAAATCTTACGGTATCGGCAGTCTCATACATGGGGAAATGATTCTCTGTCTTCGCAGCAAGCTCCTTATTCTTACGAAGAACCAGCAAAAAAGAAAAAAATTCTTCAAATACCATACGGTTTCTGGCAGCCAACAGCTCATCTCTGTTCTCCGGAAAATGCAGGGCGTAGACTGCTTCCCTATGGGAAAGCATGGGATATTTCTGCAATATCATCTGTGGCAGATATTCTTTTTCCGGTGGATAGTATTCCAGCGCCTGTGCCACAGATTTCTGCACCGTTTGATTGGTCAGGCCTTTGGTCAGGGCGTATCTTGGCAGGAGCCGTCCGGATTTCTGCTTATATTCATCCCATGTGAACATCCGGGGCTGCTCCATGATCTTATGCGTACCGCGCTGCTGTACGAGACCGCGGAAGAGGTAAAAACCGCCTGGCTTTAATACCTTTTTTAAAAAAGGCATATTGAAGAAGGTAAGCTGGATGGAATCATTGCTGCCATCTTTCAGAATGGCGTTAAGGATGGAGAGATTGCGGACTTTCTTCACGTTGGGGATGGCGGTAATCTGACCATAGATAGCCTGGACACTGCCGGGGGATGCCTCCCGGATGGATACCGGAGCATCGTAAGTTTCATAATCTCTGGGATAATGCCCGATCAGATCCTCCACGGTAAAGACATTGATCTTACCGAACAGTGCTGCTGTCTTCTCTCCCACGCCCTTTATTCTGTTCACAGGTATTGCATCACTCATACCGGTCCCTCTTTTCTATACTAAATTGAGAGTTAATTAAGAAATGCTATCGAATCCCCGTAGCCCGCATTGGGACTAAGAACCGCAGACCCGCGCGTGCTTTAGCACGATTCGCTTACGGACGCAGACC
>NZ_JBOKRY010000025.1:0-43976 GCF_051972595.1 Simiaoa sp.
GTTGTGCAATTCTTTTTCTGAAGCGTGGCAGTAGAAGTTACTAATGCAATCAACTTTTTTGAAAAAATTTTGCGTTTTGGGTGAGAGTTTTTTCGATTTTTTGTACCTATATAAGTAAAGGGGTTTTTAAGCCGCATTTCAAAAAATCCAGAGAGAAGGTTCAAACGAAATGTACAATACCGCAAAACGAGTCGCACTCGTCAAGCAGCGGGTGCGGAAAAACACATGCCGGAGGCAGCGGCGCGAGGCAATAAGCCTCTCCGCAGCGTGTATGCTGCTGTGCGCGGCGCTGACGCAGGCGGTGGTCGTTACCGTGTTTTGCACACGATTGAGAAAAAACAATAAACAGCAGGAACAAACCAAGGAGGATGAGGAAACATGAAGAAAAGATTTTTAGCGGCGTTGCTGAGCCTGTGCATGACGCTCACGATGCTGCCAACTACGGCGTTTGCAGCGGTGAGCGATTCGCTGGGCAACACACCCGAGGAAAATCAGGCGATTTTGGAGCAGCTCTCCGCCTCGACCGGCGATAGCAGCGACCAGGTGCTTTCCATGCTGAACGCTTTGGGGCTGCTGGATGAAGACGGCAATTTCAAGGTGGATCAAACCATCACGCTGGACGGTCAGGTGTTGACACTGGCGGCTGTCATGGAACTGCTGGAAAATCCCGCCACGGATCTCACCCGTATAGCCGACGTGGATGGGACTCCGGTGGCGCTGGGCGATTTGAAGACCATGATCCAAATCGAACAGGAGCTGCAGCGGATCAAGGACACCTATTTCTCCGGCAGGGAGTTTACCGGGGAAGCACTGGAGAATCTCAATAGCCTGATGGAGCAGCTGGAGGTGCAGGGCATCAGTTTGCAGTATTCCGCCTCTGCCACAGCGCCTGTGGGCGTTGAGACGGTGGATATGAGCAGCATGATGAGCCAAACGCTGGGGGATCTCGCAACCAACAGCTGGAGCTCCGGGACTTTTACTGTATACGGCGGAAAACCGGTCGGCTTTTCCTACCGCATTCAAAAAGGCCAGCTCAGCGAGTATATCACCGGTGTGGAGGTCTCGATAGGCGAGACGAGTAAGGTCGTCGAGCAAAGCGACGGGTCCTACAAGCTGACCTATGAGGTAGACGGCTACAGTTTAGGTGGTCAGGAAATCACTGTCAAAGTTACAACCAAAGGAAGTACCCAAGCCTGGCACGATAATTCTTATTCCTATGGCGACCTGCTGGGGATGATTGAATTTTACGATGCGGAAAATTTGGTGTTCTATGACGGTGCCGCTTATGCCGACCACTGTCAGCTCAAGCTAAAAAAGACGGTTAATGCCCTCACAATAAAAACATCAATGACCGCGCCGCCCTATGAGAAAAGATACGAAAATACAGACGTAATATATCAGGATATGTTGATTCCTTTGCTGGCAGATAAATACACTGTCGCCAACGGTGTCGAAAATCCGGACTTCGTTGCGCTAAGCAATACCATCGGAATTTTGGAGGGTGCCCGTAACTCGGTGCTTCCCAGCGGCTCCTCCCCATTTTATCAGCCATACCAAATCGACGCCAGCATCGAGTTTGACTGGAGTACCAGCGCAGCTGCCTATACTGGCCCTGCGCCGTATGGCAATTATAATTCTATAACCCCGCAACCCTATGCCCCGTTCTATCTGACGGAGTACAAGCTCGATGGAACAGCTCTGACGCTCAGCGGCGACAAAAAGAGAACGGAGGACTGTACGATTAACAAGGGCAGTACGGTCAGCATCTCCCTGCAGTCTACCACGCAAAACAGAGAGAAGCAGCAGTACTATCTGCCCTTCGAACTGTATCTGAAGAATGTAAATGGCGATATCCAACATTCCTACGCCACCGCTAAGACCAGCAACGTCTCCGCCAAGCTGGTGGACACGGACAATCCCACCATTCAAAGCGTCACGGCCCCGGCGGGAATCTATGCCAGCGGACAGCACGTGCCCATCACAGTTACCTTTAGCGAGTTCGTGAATCTTAGCAACGCCACCGTGACTATCAATGGCGAAGAGTATACTGCCGCTGAGCTTTCCATGAACGACTACGGCGTCACGGCAATGCTCTGGTATCCGGTGCAGGATGCGGATGACACCACGGTCATCGTCAATGGTATGACCGGTGTGGAAGATGTTTTCGGTCATACGCTGGATACCACATCTTATCAAAGCAACGCGATTGCCAGTGTAACGCTGAAGAGCGTTTTGATGCGTAACGCTCCCACCGCACTCACCGCCGACTACGACAACGGCAAGGCATCGTTCACGATGAACGCCAACATGGAGCAGGTCTACAAGACCGTATACAGCAATTATCACACCCCGGCAGGCACAGAGCCGAGGGAAGCCCCGTTCCAACTCGAACTGAAGTACGGCTCCGCGGAGGCACCAAGCTATCTGCAGGTCTATCTGGACACAGAGAAGGAAGCCTTCACCATTAGCGACTACGCAATCGCACCCTCTGCTTACGACCGCACCTACACGGTGACGCTGCAGGCCAACGAGGGCACGAAAGCCGATCCTGACTGGGTGAATGTTCTTCCCATGACCCGGCAGTTCACGGTGGCAAAGAAAGTTTCCGCGCACACGGTGAAGGTCGTCCCGGAAGCGGATGACGCCGACTATACGATTTCCCTCGGCAAAACCACCCGCCCCACGCTTAAGGCAGAGGTTTTGGGGGCAGGCGGTGAGACGGCCAGCTACATCACCGGCAAATGGAGCAGCAGTGATACGCTCATTGCCACCATCAACGAGGATACCGGCGTTGTTGCCACCACAGGAACCAAGGTGGGAACCGTCACCTTTACCTTTACGGCGGACAACGGGACTGAGGACACTGCCGATGATGTGACGGGCGAGTCAAAGCCCTATACCGTGACGGCAGGCGATTCCCTGGCACTGGTGATTCCCGGCGGCGCGTCCATCGTGACGCGGGTAAATCAGCCCGCCACCGTGCTGTGGAGCTCCAACGCCACGCTGATGGCGCCGAACAAAGAGTTCCATTACAGGATTGACCTGTATGAGGGAAACTACGCGAATGAGGCGGCGCTGAGCGGCCGCAAGCCCGTTGCGACTTATACCGCCGGCAAGGATAAAAACAGCGTGCGGATCGGGGAGAATGTGCTCTCCAAGCTCTCCAACGGCAATACCCCTGCCTACACGGTATTGGTTTCCATGCCGCACCCCAACGCCGGCGGTGAGGACGTCCGCCTGTCGGCACTTGCCTGGATCATCGTGCAGGCACCACCTGCCACAGCCAAGCTGACACCGCCCCAGAGCATTTACCTCAAGGATACCGATGGTGCTGTCAATATCGACTGGTCGGTGGAAAACACCACTGAGGGCGCCCCTTTGCAGCCCACGCTGACCATCACCCGGGTCACAGAGGACAACACCACCAAAGTGGTGGACAGTGAGCGCCTATCCGGCACCTCCGGGAGCGTCTCCCTGTCATTACAGAGTGTGAAAGCCGGCAATCTGAAGGACACCTATCAAGTGGTTTTGAGCGTGGAGAATCCTGGTGAGGAATCTCCCAGCACCGACTCCTTCCCCCTGTATGTCTACGATGCCGACGCACTGAAGGTGCAGAACGAAAAAGGAGACACGATTTCTAAGCTGACCATGGACAATACCTCCAAGGTCAGCGGCAGCCTGCCCACCGTTACAGATGAAATTATGCAGCTGCGCCAGGAGTTGGGGCTGATCGAGTACATAGGCATCAACTATGACGAGTACGGATGGAACTCCTTTAAAGACGGCATCCGGTGGCTCTCCAGCAACAACAATGCCATTTCCGTCAACTACAAGCAGGGCGGACTGTATGAGGACATCAGAAACTTCTCCTTTGATTCCTACCTTCCCGAAACCAAAATGGCGCTGTCCGGCTTGGCCAACGGCACCGCAACCGTCACGGCTACCCATGCCGCCACGGGCATGAATGCCGCCATACAGGTGACAGCGAAAACACTGCAAAATAAGTTCTATCTCTTCCAGCTGACGCCTGCAGCGGAAACTACGCTGCAATACACCGACGGCAAAGGTGTGCCCAAAACGGTCACGACCAACAGTGAAGGCGTGCTGGCGCTTTACGAACCCAACGGAATCGCCAGTGAGGTGTCTCTGCGGTCCGGCTCCGGCGCGGATATTTATCTGGGCACCATCTATAAAGAAAATCTGCGTTCCGGCGAGCGGGATGCCACAAAACTGCAGCTTTATCCCTTGAATACCTTCAGCCTTCGGCAAGTTGCCCGGGCATCTGTGACGCTCATCACGCCGGGCGGCGATCCGCTGGCGAACAAGACGGTGACCGTTCGCGGCGGCGTTTATAAAAACGGAGGCTACTGCCAGACAGCTCTGCTGGGCTCCAGGGCAGGAGCACTTGTCAGCGGCATCACCGGCGACACCTATACCACGGATGCGGCGGGAAATATAACCGTCTATCTGGATTCCACCCAGTTCTGGTCGGCCGAAAAGGGCGAGAGCAACACCACGGCGCTTTCTGCTCTGGATCAGCTGGAGTACATTCTGGAGATCAGCGCAATTGACGGCGACAAGTACTATCCGCTGCTGCTGACCGTCAACGGCAAGCTGGGCGTAGACGATGTAATGCGCACCGCAGAGGGCGTTGTCTCTCTGGAGCGCGTGCCGGCGGGGGAGGAAAACAAACCCTTCATTGTGGCGCAAAGCGTTGATTACGGTCTTGCCAACGGTCAGAAGGTGGATGTCCGCAGCTCGACTGGGAAGATTGGCCCTAACAGCAGCTTTAAAACAGCAAGCCTGCACACCACCATGTTCCTCTGGGGCGAGGATATTGCCAACGCGCGGAATTACAGTCTCAAGCTGGCGGACGAATACGGCATTCTTCCTGCCGCCCAGAGCAGCAGTACCAAGCAGTATCCCTTCTCATCCATCCCCGTAGCGGAAAACGATCTGACCCTCACCGAGGCCACCATGACCACCTCTGGATGGATCGCTGACGGCAAGGATGTGGGTATGAAAACGCAGCTGAGCCTGAACGGCAGCCTGCTACAGGAGAAAATAATGCCCTTCCGGGTCGTTGATCTGACCCGAGTGCCCAAGGTGACAGAGGATGACCGCGTCACCGGTATTCTGGCGACGATGGGATCCTCCAGTGGAGTGAATCAAGTCGACTTTGGCGGAGTGGGCGATAGTAACATTCTCAAGGTGCTGACCGGACGGCTGGATGATCTGAGCGGTCCGGTGGACACTTCCGTGTTCAAAATGATTATCACCCCCAGCGAAGATCCCTCAGTGTTCCGTGCCATGATTTGGGCCGGGTACAATACGCTGGAGATGGAGGACATGGACTATTCCGAGGACGGCGTGGCGTTGGGTGCGAATGTGCTGACGCAGAATCTGGAAGTGGGTGTGCCCGGGACCGGGGACCTGAGCCAGATGGCCCAGGGCACCTATGATCCCAAGGGGGACTACAAAACCAACTCCATAGCCGACAATGTCACCAGCACGGATCTCAACTTGCAGTTGGAGGGCTTTTACGAAGCGGAAATCCGTTATAACACCGAAAAAAAGGAGTGGGAGGTTTTCACCGTAGGCGGCGGATTTACCGCCGGCGTTGGTGTGGGCTTCTCCTTCAGCGTGAACGCCATGGCTGGCCCCGTGCCGTTGACAGCAACCTTTGAGCTGGGTGGTGCCATTCAGCTGGATTTCCGTACCGCAGTGCGCTACGGCCGGCAGGGCGAGGGTACAGAGCTTGCCTGGAGCGATCCCACGGCCACGGCAGTGAATGACTTTTTGACCACGCTGCGTATCAACGCCTATGTCCACGCGTTTGGCGGTATTGGCTTTGACTATTCGGTCGTGGCGCTGAAGATCGGTCTATTCGGCAATTTGGATGTGGACAGTCAGAATAAGTTCCTTTCCCGCACCTATCTTGCCGACGAGACAAAGCGCCAGATCAACGGTCAGGCCCTGGGAATCCAAAGCGAAGTGGGAATCAAATTTGTGGCAACCTTCCTGTTTATCTCCTACGAGGCGGTGATCGCCTCCGGAACCCTTGGAGCCACCAGGACTTTTAATGACTGGAAAACAATCGACGACTACTGGAATAGCGCCACCAGTGGGCTGAGCCTTGCCTCGCTGCGGATGGCGGCGGCCCAGAGCGGAATGCAGGTGGCTTCTGGCAGTGCAACGCTCCAAAGCCGAGACTATCTGGAGCAATATGCCCGTACCTGGGGCCAGCCCCAGCAGCGGATGATGCTGTTCTCTCTGAACTCCACCAGTGGGCTGGAAAACATCCAGACCAATGCCAACCCCACATCCTATCCACAGCTCAGCGATGACGGGAAGGTATTGACCTACATCAATGACGGCAACAGCAGTAGTATTTACGACAGCCGGGCGCATTTCTCCACTCTCAATGGCGGCGTCTATACTCCCTCCATTGAAATTGACGCTCCCACAGGGTTCCCCGGCTACGGCGACACGAGCGTTTCTTTGTCCGGCACTGGCAGCTTTGCGGCGGCGGCTTGGGTTCGCATGGGCACCGACCTGCCGGGTAAAAATGCCGGTGATCCCGTGACATTGGAAGAGCAAAACCTGCTGATGAACAGCACGGAGATCGTAGTGTCCGTCTATAACGGCACAACCTGGACTTCCACCCGCCTAACCAACGACGGCACGCCGGATCTGGCCCCAGCCACGGCAGTGGGCGGCGACGGCAAAGCCATCGTGTTCTGGCGCAACGTCTACACCCCCGATCCCGGTACGCAGGGCAGCAACAACCTGCTGAATTTTACGACCAGAGATTGTATCATGTACAGCTGCTATGACAGCACTAACGGCACCTGGAGCAAGGCAAAAATGCTTTATAACGGTGCTACTGGCAGCGTGAAGGCGTTGCAGGCGGCCATGCTGCCCGACGGAACCGCTATGGCGGTTTACTCGCTGGACCGCAGCGGAACCGGAGATACCTCCGCCTACGAGATCACCTATTGTACCGTGGCTGCTGACGGAACTCCCGGTACAGCCATGCTGGCGACCTGTGACAGCAATCTTGACGAAAACCCCCAGGTCGTTGCAGCCAACTTCGGCAGCGGGGATGACCGATTTGTCATCGGTTGGCACAGTGTCCGAGACGGCAGCAGCGATATTCAGCTGTTGGCTGTGGACGGCAGCGGCACCATGTCCAACAGTTTCCCCGGCTCTCTGTCGACCCTGACCAGCAGCGGCAACGCCGTCGTGGGCGGAGACTTCCGCTTCGCTTCCCTCAGCGGGGATCATCGCAGCTGCAATGATCTTACCATCGTCTGGAATGAGACTGTCAATAACGCCAACGGCGCGGTAGATCACGGCATTTTGAAGGCGGCCAAGCTGCGCTATGCCACAAATACCTACACTCTGTCCGCACCATTGGAACTGGCAGAGCTGCCGGATCGCACGCTGGCTGACCACTTTGATGTCTATGTCAGCGGCACCAATCAGGTGCAGGCCGCCATTCAGGCCACCCGGTATGACGATGAAAACCCGCAGGTAATCGGCGGCGTGACCGTTCCGGGTGAGGAAACGATCCTCTATACCGCTACCTCTGATTTTGTCACCGATGCGGTGGCAGTGGAACAGATCGGTGTGGATTATGCAACGCTGGCGTTGAACAGCCTGACACCCATTCACTTTACCATCCGCAACACCGGGCTGAACGATGTGACAAACCTAACGGTCAGCCTTGGCAGCGGGGAAACCGCTACCCTTACGGAAAAACTGCTGCCCAATGAAAGCACCACCCTTACCGTCTGGCACCATGTGAAGGACCGCGTGACCGACCCGGGCTATACCATCACCGCCGCCGGCGGCATCCACGAAAACGGCACAGTGTATCTGGATTATCCCGACATTGGCATCTCACAAATGGAAGTGATTGCGGAGAGCGCCGGCAAGCGCACGGTGCGCATGACCCTCTATAATTCCGCTGCCGCCACGCTGGCCGGCGGAAAGAGCCGCGAGGTGAAGCTTGCGTTCTATGCGGATGATCTGCATACCGAACCTGCAGAGGTAGCCTGCACCACAAACGGCGTATCGGTTAGCGGTAATGAAATCACCATTTCCGAAGACAGCGCCCTCGCCCGCATTGATCAGGGAACCTTTACACTGGACCTGACCTATGATCTGGGCGAGTATATGACATCCATTGGCAAAACCGAGATCCCCAATGTGGGTACCTATCTGTACGCCGAGGCGTGGGCGGAAGGCAAGGTCGGTGGAACGGGAAGCAATCAGCGACTGCCGGAGTATAACGGCAGTGACAGCGAGGCCAGCGTCCATATGACCGGCGCACTGGCCCGCACCGGAGAGCAGCTGACGATGGATGTGACACAGGGGAACGACGGCAACGATCACAGCACCGCCGCCATTACTCTGCGCAACAACTGCCTGCAGTCTCAGACTGGCGCAGAGCTGGTGGCCACGCTGCTGGATGCTGCCGGGACCGTTCTGGAAACGAAAAAGACCAGTATTGGCGGTGCCATCTCCGGGGAAACCTTCCAGACGGAAACCGTCACCTTCTCCCGGCTTGGCACCCGCGTAGTGGTGCGAGCCGCAGTGCCCGGTAAAGACCTTCTGACCTTTGAAGGTCTGGCAGTGGGGCTCGGCGATTTTACCGCCAACGGAACGAACTATACCTATACGCTGCAAAATGATAGCGGAGCAACATCTACGCTAGTCACAGCGGTGTCTGGAAACGGCGAGCCCGTGAGCATCAACGGGCAGGCTCTGTCCACCGGCGGCAGCGCAACCGTTGCCATCCCCAACAGCGGCACAACCGACATTGTCGTGAGAATCGGTGCTAAAACCTACACGCTGACGATTCTGCGCAATAGCGGCACAGGCGGCAATGAAGGCGGTGGCGGAAGCGGCGGAAGCGGTAATGAAGGCGGTGGCGGAAGCGGCGGCAACGGCGGAAGCGGCTACAGCTACTACACCATCAAGGCAACTGCCGGGGCTGGCGGCTCCATTTCTCCCTCCGGCAATGCTAGCGTCCGTGAGGGCAGAGATCAGACTTTCACCATCACTCCGGATAAGGGCTATGCTGTCGCCAACGTCAAGATTGACGGCAAGAGCATTGGCGCGGCGAAGTCCTACACCTTTGAGAATGTCAGCAGAACCCATACCATCGAGGTCATCTTTATGAAAGCCAACGGCAACCCCCGGACCGGCGTGTTTGTGGATGTAGCCACCGGCAGCTATTATGAGGATGCTGTGGATTGCGCTGTTCTCTTTTCACTACAAGAAACAAATTAATGACATTTTGAGCTGCGCCGCTATCCAAGCGCGGCAAGGAGACAGCATTATGAAAAGAATCACAAGAATCATTCGTCCGATCATCTGCATAGTTGTCCTTCTCGTTGCTATGACCACGGCAGTCAGGGGCTGCTATCAGAGAGAGACAGAGCCTATCGACATTCCCGGCACATCTGCGCCTCAGCCATCAGCGCCTCTCGCGGGCGAAGTTATCCCCTCGGTGGACAGGCAGACAGAGTTGGCGGAAGCCAGAGCGAAGAATCCCGACACCGTGGCGTGGCTGTATATCCCCGGTGCGGAGGTGGACGACCCTGTGATGCAGGCGGAGGACAACGGCTATTACCTAAAGCTGGATGAAAACGGTGAGTACGCCATATGGGGCTGTTATTATGCCCACTGTGAAAACAAAATCGGCGGCAGGGATAAGCTGGACAAAAACACCACCATTTTCGGTCACTCCGCCAGCAACTGCGACCCGGACGGTGTGCGGTTCACCAAGCTCTACCGTTATATGGACGCAGACTTTGTAAAGGAGCATCCGTATATCTATCTCTCTGTGGATGGTGAGGACATGATCTTTCAGATCACCGCACTGTTCGTTACGGATATTGGTTTTGACTATATTGCGCCTGATCCCACGGGAGATGATCTGACCAGTTTCTTTGAGACGATTGCGCGGAAAAACTGGCTTGACTTTGATGGCGTGACCTTCTCCGAGGAAGATACTGTTCTGACCCTCTCCACCTGCTGCCGGAAGTATGACAAGGCTAACAGCGGCAATCAGCGGCTGGTGGTCATGGCAAAGCTGCTGCCGGAGGGCGCAACCGCACAGGAGTTCAGCGTATCCCTTGTGGATAGTCCTGAAATGCCCTAAAAGAAATCAGAATACGACGATAACAGGACACCCATCCTTGCGGTGCTGAAAAGCAGTGTATGATATAGGGAAAACGGCGGCTGCTCTGTACAGAGCAGCCGTGGTTTTTGCTGTCCCAACATTTAATAGGTTGCCAAAATAATTTGGTCAAAAACCATCGACATCCCTTGCTCATACACGCTATAATATAGATAATCTAATAAGAAAACAGTGTTATCATTACTGCTACAGATAGAATGGTAGCCATATTTATGAAAAAATCATTGAAACGGAATGGCGGAACCCTCAGGGTGACAATGTCAGCGATTTGACAGCGAAAACCATTTTTCTCAGGTGATTTTCCGTTTTCTTATTTTGACAGAGATTTACAAAATAGTCAGGAAAATCAAGGCTTTCCTTGACTCATATTTACTTAAAATAATCGCTGTTCCCAGTGTGGACTCGAGCTCCTAAGCACTAGTTGAGGGTTCGATTCCCCCTGGGAACAGTTAAATTTTGCAACAATGATGACCACAATTCATTGTTGCTTTTTTTTATTTATAGGTGCTTACGAGCACCGAATGCCGCGACAACGAGCGTGCAACGCGAGTGAGTTCAGGGAAAAGGAGAGAATGCCTATGGCAGAAAAAACAGACGAACGAGTTACGGATGAAAAAGTGGTAGAAATTGAAATGGAAATTTTCTAAATATGTGCCACAAATCTTGAAAAAATCTTGATTTGTGGCATAATAAATATATATTTTGATTTGGAGATAAAAAGACGATATACAGATATCTTGATAAAATGGAAAAGGCTTGTCTAATTGATCGTGTAAAAAGATTTAATATTGTAGGAAAACAGGCAATGTCGTATATAGAGAAGCAATATGCGGTAGATACTGGTTTTCGCATGATAAATACAAACTTAGTAAATTTTGAGGATACCTTTTTTCTTGAAAATATAATTTATAACGAGCTAAAAGCAAGAGATTATGAAGTCTTTACTGGAAAAACATATAAGGGTGAAATTGATTTTGTTGCAATAAATGGAAGAAAGAAATGTTTTATTCAGGTGGCATATTATTTGGCTGGCAAGGAAACGATTGAAAGAGAGTTTGGTGCTTTTAAGCCAATTAGTGATGCATCACCGAAATATGTGTTTTCATTAGATCGATTTGATTATTCAAGAGATGGAATTGCACATATCAATATTGTTGATTTTCTTTTGGGTAAGAAGGATATTAATTTATCATAACGCCACAAATTAAGAAAAAATTTAAAGTTGTGGCATGATTAGTTATACCAATAGCTACGGCAACTTCCTGTTTGTGGAATTAACAGAAACTGACGGAAGAGGATTCCTGAGAGCATTTAGTATCTGGATGGGAATAAGCGTCAGTGAGTATAAGAAGATTTGTAATCAAGATGGATCAAACAGGACTGACGAAGTATCGCTCAGATTAGATTAAAAAATTTAATCTGGGCGATTTTTTTCGTTCAGGGAAAAGGAGGAAATGTTATTGACAGAAAAGCTGATTTCATTTTAATTCCATTCCTCTGCCAACAGGAAATCGCAGATATTGCGGTGCTTGATCCCGTTTCTGCTCATGTCGAACTCATCCAGAGAGACAACATATTTCGGGTAGTTATCGCGGATATTGTCATATGCACCGAACTCACGGGCAACGGTCTCATCGGATGCCAGCAGATAGGCAACCTGAACATACAGTTTTTCTCCACCCTTATCACATACAAAGTCGATCTCCTTGTCTCCGGTTCTACCGACTGTCACTTTGTAGTTCCGGCGCAGTAGTTCCAGATACACGATGTTCTCCAAAATGAGGTTGATGTCACGCATATTGCCGCCGAAAACAGCCTCCCGGATGCCGTGGTCGGCAATGTAATACTTCTCATTGGAGGCAAGAATCTGCTTTCCCTGCAAGTCCTCACGCTTGACCTGATAGAATAAATATGCGTCGCAGCAGTATTTGATGTAGTTCAGGATGGTCTCCGGTGCAACGGTTCGCTTCTCGTTTTTGAGGAACTTCGCCAGAGAAGTTGCGGAGAAGGTCGTGCCCACATTTGCAATCACATAAGCGATGATGCGTTCCAGCAAGTCCACATCACGGATCTTGTTCCGCTTCACAATGTCCTTGAGCTGGACAGAGTTGAACAGGTCATGAAGGTAGAGTCTGGAAGGAGCATCCTCGTAGCGGATGTTGGCAAGGTACGGCATACCGCCGGATAATAGATACTTCTGAAAGCATTTCTGCATCGGCTCATCCGGTGCGATGGGACGGTACAGTTCCAGAAATTCTGCGAAGGAGAATGGATAAATAACGAACTCCACAAAGCGTCCACCGAGATAGGTGGAAAGCTCACCGGACAGAAGTTTTGCGTTTGAACCGGTGATATAGATGTCGCAGTCAAGGGATACACGGAGGGAATTGATACACTTCTCCCAGTCTTTTACCTCCTGAATCTCATCAAAAAAAAGATAGACCTTGCCGTTGATCTCTGCGGCTCTCTTAGTAATCTCATCATGCAGTGACTTTGCGGTCTGCAAATGAGAGAAGTTCAAATCCTCAAAGTTGATAGAGATGAACTGAGAAGAGCTGATACCTGACTTCACAAGTTCCTCTTTTATAAGCTCCAGCATGACCGATTTACCGCACCGGCGAATACCGGTCATGACCTTTATCAGCTCCGTTCCGATAAACGGTCGGATGCGCTTCATATACATTTCACGTTTAATCATGATCATAAGCCTCCTTGCCTGTGGCTGAACACAGTGTAACATATTTATAGGTGAAACTCAATGACATATTCCTGAAATCATAAGATATAACTGACAAAATCTATATTTTTATGAATTTCGACAGTTATGGACATAAATTTCAGAAGGAGATTGCGCAATGAAATCCTCCGTTGCCCAAATGGAACAGGCAGAAATGGCGACTTTTTTATCGTTTTGGGACTTGTGAAGCATAATAAAAAGGAATTATAATCAAGAAGGAAAAAACGCTTTTTTCGAGCTATAGGAAGGAAAAAATTATGGAATATTCGGCAATTCTTCATGATATGGATAAAAGATTCTGCTATGCAATCGATAAGGATTTATTCGTGATACGTGTGCAGGTTAAAAAAGATGATATAAAAGAGATCATTCTCCATTATGAGGATAAGTACATACCATTGGAATGGAAGGATACGCGAAAGACGATTCCGATGAAGAAGGTTGCCACATCACAGTTTCATGACTATTATGAGGCACAGCTTCAGATGCATTTGATATGCCTCCGCTATTATTTTGAATTTACGGATATGCAGGGAGAAAAGGTATATTATGGCAACTATGAGTTTAGCCGGGAATGCATTACAAACAGGGACAGAATGTTCGATTGTCCGCAAAACCTTCGTGAGGAAGAAATGTTTGAGGTGCCGGAGTGGGCAGCAAACAAGGTTGTGTACCAGATTTTTCCATCTCGCTTTGCAGCGTCACAGCCAATAGACAAGGAGCTGTGGTATAAAGCACCCATCACGTCTAAAGATAATCTGCATGGCGATCTCAGAGGAATTATTGATCATTTGGATTATATTCAGAAGCTGGGAATAGATGTTGTGTATTTAACACCTATTTTTAAATCGGATTCCTGCCATAAATATGATACCACTGATTATTATCAGATCGATCCTTCCTTCGGAACAACAGAGGATCTTAAGGAATTGGTGCAAAAAGCGCATGAGTGTGGAATGAAAGTAGTGATGGATGCGGTATTCAACCATACAGGAAGAGATTTTTTTGCATTTAAGGATATCATGGAAAAAGAAGAAAAATCCAGATATCTGGACTGGTATTTTATCGAGAGATTTCCACTGAAGGGTCAAAAGGGAGAAGCTCCTAACTTCAAATGTTTTGGTTATTATGGTGGAATGCCTAAGTTAAATCTGAAAAATCCGGAGGTTGAAAAATTCGTTACAGATGTTGCATGTTATTGGATTAAGGAATGCGATATCGATGGATGGAGAATGGATGTAGGTGACGAAATCAGTCATTTCTTCTGGAAGCGATTTAGAAAGGCTGTTAAGGCAGTAAAAAAAGATCTGCTGATCATTGGGGAAATCTGGCATTATGCAGGAGATTTTCTTGAGGGAGATGAATGGGATACGGTCATGAATTATCCATTTTACCTGAATCTCATAGATCTGCTTGCAGATGAAAAAATCAATGTCAGCCAGTTTATACAGAATCTTGGATATTTAAAGGGGCGCTTAAACAAACAATGCTATCCTCTAATGTGGAATCTGATCGACAGTCATGATACAGCAAGATTTCTACATCTATGTAATGATAATAAGAAAAAGCAGCATTTGGCAGCAGCTTTTCAATTGTTATTACCGGGAATGCCTATGATTTATTACGGAGATGAATTTGCGATGCCCGGAGCAAATGATCCGGATTGCAGACGTGGCATGTACTGGGATAAAGAATACCAGGATAAAGAGATGTTTGAATGGTATAAGCAGCTGTTAAAGGTGCGAAAAAACCATGCATGTATCGTAGAAGGTGAACCGATGGAAATAACTGCAAGGGACGAGGAAGAGACGATCGTCCTGACCAGAAAAAATGGCGAAGAGACACTCGCTTTGATCTTCAACTGCAGCAGCAGCGCAAGAATGTTTAATGAGTATGCGCAAAAATATGATTTACTTAGAGAGAATCCCTTTGATGGAAAAATAGAGGGACTTGATGCTGCTGTAATAGTACTCTAAGAATAATAAGATGAGAAAAGTATAGAAACAAATTAAAATATATCGCTGGAGAAAATGTTATTATGAAGAAAAAAATAAATTATGCAGAAATTATGAAGGAGACAGGAATCCTGACTGTGGCGGTAGCCATCATCGCGGCAGCAGTCTACTTTTTCCTGGTGCCGAGTCATGCGTCGGTCAGCAGTATTTCCGGTCTCGGCATTGTGCTGTCTAACTTTATACCACTTCCACTGTCGGTCATTACGATGATCCTGAATGTGGTGCTTCTGCTCATCGGCTTTGCCACCTGCGGGAAAGAGTTCGGGGTAAAGACGGTGTACACCAGTGTGATGTTGCCGGTATTTTTAGGGCTTTTCGAGATGCTGTTTCCAAATTTCGGTTCCATGACGGACAGTCAGGAACTGGATGTACTGTGCTATATTCTGGTGGTCAGCGTGGGACTCAGCATTCTGTTCAACCGGAATGCATCTTCCGGAGGACTGGATATTGTAGCAAAGATCATGAACAAATATCTCCACATGGAGCTGGGCAGGGCAATGTCTCTGTCCGGTATGTGCGTGGCACTGTCCGCAGCACTGGTATATGATAAGAAGACTGTGGTTCTGAGTATTCTGGGTACCTATTTCAACGGAATCATTCTGGATCATTTTATTTTTGACAATAATATCAAGCGACGTGTCTGCATTATTACGAAGAAAGAGGAAGAACTGCGCCAGTTTATTACAAGAGATCTGCACAGCGGTGCCACGATCTATGAAGCCACCGGTGCCTATCATTTTGAAAAACACAACGAGATCATCACCATTGTGGACAAAAGTGAGTACCAGAAATTAATGAAATTCATCAATGAACTGGACCCCAAGGCGTTTATTACCGTATATAATGTGTCGAGTATGAAGTATCAGCCGAAGACTGGGGCCTTTTGACCCTGGCATCTTAATAATATGGTTACGGAGAAATGGAAATGAAAAGGGTGCAGAATATCGCAGTGATTGTGTTATCTGTCATATGTGTTGGAATTCTGGTTTTTTTATTGTGGAATTTAGGAAGTACAGAGGAGTCTGCACAGGAAATAATACCGGAAGTTCAGCCGGAATCTATGTCGGAACAGAGTGTATCGGATTCTGATGTGAGCGGCAACAGCGCAGAGAACAGTGGAGATCCTACGGAATTGCCGGAGACGGAAGAAAGTGAACCAGTGGAACCGGTGGATCTTGTAGAGCAGAAGGCAGAAGAACTCCTGGCAAGAATGACCTTAGAGGAAAAAGGCGGACAGATGTTCATCGCCCGTTGTCCGGAGACGGATGCAGCATCCAAGGTGACACAGTATCATCTCGGCGGATATATCTTATTTGCCCGGGATTTTACCGGGAAAACAAAAGAGGAAGTAACAGCAGCCATTCAAAGCTATCAGAATGCTGCGGAAATACCTCTGCTGATCGGTGTGGATGAGGAAGGCGGCACGGTAAACCGTGTCAGCAAAAATACGAATCTGCGGAAGACCCCCTTCGCATCACCGCAGGAATTGTATACCGCAGGCGGATGGGATATGATCCGAAGTGATACGCAGGAAAAATGTCAATTACTGCAGAGCCTGGGAATTAATCTGAATTTTGCTCCGGTATGCGATGTATCACAGGATCCGCAGGATTTTATTTATGCCCGCAGTTTCGGGCAGGATGCGGAACAGACGACGGAGTATGTGAGGACCGTTGTGCAGACCATGTCGCAGGAACAGATGGGAAGTGTATTAAAGCATTTCCCGGGATATGGCAATAACTCGGACACGCACACAGGGATCGCTTATGATGAACGTCCCATAGAGAGGTTTGTAAATTCTGATTTTCTGCCGTTTCAGGCAGGCATCGATGCAGGGGCGGATATGGTGCTGGTAGCCCACAATGTTGTCTCCTGCATGGATGATCAGGTACCGGCATCTATTTCTCTACCGGTACATAATATTTTGCGTAATGAATTAGGGTTTGACGGCGTGATCATTACCGATGATCTGGTCATGGAAGGAGTACGGCAGTTCGCCGGGGATGCGGAGATTGCCGTAAGGGCGGTACAGGCGGGAAACGATATGCTGTGCTGCACCGATTTTGAAGTACAGGTACCCGCAGTCATCAAGGCGGTCGAAACCGGTGAGATTACCGAGGAACGTCTCAACGAATCGGTTCTGCGTATTTTGAAAATGAAAATAAAGCTGGGCATCATTGCGGATACTGCGGATGCTCAGGACTAGAGAAGGCTCCGCAGTACATCCTCGGGCCGGGGAGTGTGCTGCGGATATTTTTCTCTCAACAGACCGGCAGCTCCGTCCATAATATAAGGATGTCCCACGATATCCAGCATGGATACATCGTTATAATTGTCACCGAAGGCCATGACATCCGCGAGGTCAAAGCCAAGAATTTTACAAATGGATTGCACACCGATGCCTTTGTTGGCAAGGGTAGTATCGATCCAGTAAGGTCCGGCCACTGCACAGTTCGCCTGCTCCCAGCGGGGGACAAAACGGTCAGCGTAGGCCGCTACGCCTTCATGGAGATATACGGAGACCTTTACGATGTCTTCCGGAATTTCGGAAGGATCCTGAATGACCTGATAGTTGTTGCCGATAAATTTGATTCTGTCCAGCATTCCCAGCCCACGTTCCATCAGATAAGCCGTATTCTGTCCGGAGAGCATGATTTCGCCCTGACCGTCACTCCGGTTCCACAGATCCTTCGCAATCTCTTCCGCCAGGGCACGGGGCATAGGATTTTTCGCAATACACTGCTCGTCCTTATAGATCACGCCACCGTTTTCACATAAGAAAATACAGCAATCCGCCACCGGAGCAAACAGCTTCCGCAGGCTGGTATACTGTCTTCCAGACGCCGGACAGAACAGAATCCCCCGGTCATGAAGTGCCCGGATCTGGTCAAAGATCTCGCCTTCCAATTCTTTTTTTCCATATTGTAAAAGTGTACCATCGAGGTCGCTGCAGATTAATCTGATTCCCATAGCCGGAATTCCTTTCTCTCAGAATGATAATTTTAAATAGTATATCATAAATTATACATGAATACTTATTTTTATTTAATAGCTACTTTTCCTGATTATTACAAGATATATTGAAAAAAATGCGGAAACATGCTAATATTTATGTATAAAAAATGCGGAAACAAGGAAAATATTAAAATAGAAAAATGCGGAAAGGAGAAAGAAAATGTTTAAGCGAAAAATATATAGTAAAATGTTAAACTGGAAACAAGAGTCGGATGGAAAAACAGCATTGCTAATAGAAGGTGCTCGTCGTATAGGAAAATCAACGGTTGTAGAAGAGTTTGCAAAAAAAGAATATGAATCTTATATTCTAATTGATTTCGCAAAAGCATCATCGGATGTCAAAGCTCTTTTTGATGATATATCTGATTTGAATTATTTATTTTTGCAGCTTCAATTACAGTATAGAGTGGATCTCCATGAAAGAAAATCCGTTATTATATTTGATGAAGTGCAATTATGTCCTAAAGCACGGCAGGCAATAAAAGCATTAGTAGAAGATCATAGATATGATTATATTGAGACAGGCTCTTTGATATCTATCAAGAAAAATGTCAAAGATATTTTGATACCCAGCGAGGAAAGAAGACTTAATATGTATCCTATGGATTATGAGGAATTTCTTTGGGCAGTGGGGGATCAGACTACTTTTTCGCTCTTGGCAAAATGTTATGAAGCAAAGACTGGATTGGGTGATAATGGAAATCGTAAGCAATTAAGACAGTTTCGGTTGTATATGCTCGTAGGAGGAATGCCGCAGGCAGTTCAGACTTATATAGAAACTAATAATTTTAGAAAAGTGGATGAAATAAAAAGAGATATACTAAATTTGTATGAGTCCGATTTTGCCAAAATTGATGCAACCGGAAGACTGGCAATGCTTTTTGATGCAATTCCGGCAGAACTAAATAAAAATGCAGCAAGGTATCAGGTTAATTCTGTCCTGAGAGGAGAGAAGATTGAGAAAGTACTTGAGTTGATTGCTGAATTAAAAGATTCTAAGACAGTATTGGTGTCGTACAATGTTAATGATCCAAATGCCGGAATGTCGAATACTAAGGACTTATCCAGATTTAAACTGTTTTTGTGTGATACCGGATTATTTGTAACATTAATGTTTAAAGACAGAGATTTTACAGAAAATGAAATATATGAAAAACTGCTTAGTGATAAGCTTAGTGTCAACCTGGGATATTTATATGAAAATGCGGTAGCTTGTTGCCTTGCCGTAAATGGGAATGAACTTTTTTATCATACTATAATGAATGAAACATCAAAGCATAATTATGAAATTGATTTTTTGTTAGCAAAAAAGAATAAGATCATTCCCATAGAAGTAAAATCTTCCGGTTATAAGACTCACAAATCACTTGATATATTTACGGAAAAATTTTCCGACAGAATTTTGTGCAGATATTTGGTTTATACAAAGGATATTAGCAAGGAGCAGGATATTTTCTGCGTACCTGTTTATATGGTTCCGTTTTTATAATTCGTTCCCCATTCCTGCATGGCATCCAGGATCGGACGCATGGTTTCCCCGAGGTCGCTCAGCGCGTATTCCACGCGGGGCGGCACTTCAGGGTAGACGGTCCGGGTGATCAGCCCGTCCTCTTCCATGGAGCGGAGGGAGTCGGTCAGAACTTTCTGGCTGATGCCCTCCAGACTTTTCTTCAATTCATTGAATCTCCAGGGGCGCATCATTAAATTTCTCAATATCAATAATTTCCATTTACTTCCGAACAACTGTACTGTGGTGGCTACAGGGCATTCCGGCAATTCGTCTTTCGTCAACATAAGATCACCTCGCAAAAGTATAAAATATAATGATGCCAGGGTCAAAAGGTCTAAGCCCACATGAGCTTGCTCATAAGTGGGTGAAAGACCTTTTGACCCGCCCCGATATGAGCATAAAAGTGGGATGATAATCCCACGATATGCGAATATTGGGTAGGGTGCTATGTGCCAGTGGCACATGTTTAGCACGGACCGAAGCGGAGCGGAGACGTGGGAGTGCGTAGCACGGAACAATCCGTAGGCATCAATTACAATGTAACATGATAGGCCGCATCCGTCCATAGGTTACAAAAAAGTGCCTATGTAATAAAAAAGTGCGTACTTTTTTTGCCGTTTTGGTCTTGTTATTCTGTAGATGCAACAGGCGAGAGCCTGAAAATACACAGATTACAGGAGGTAAGTAAAATGGCATTAGCAAACATTTTTGGATGGAACAGACAGGACAAGGCACAGACAAGTGCAGCCTGCGGAACAGCGTGTGGAGCGGCAGAAAAGCCCGCAGCTTGTGGCACAGCTTGCGGAGCAGCTGATAAGCCCGCGGAGAAACCCGCAGCCTGTGGCACAGCATGTGGCGCTTCCGATAAGTAAGTAAATCCAAAAGAGAAAGAAGGAGAGGGATAGGATGAGAAGTTATTTTTCTTTTCAATGGCATATCACAGATGAATGTGACCAGCGCTGCAAGCACTGCTATATTTTTTCCGGAGAAGGCTGCAAGGAGTTGAAGAGCATGACCTGGAAGCAGATGCAGGAGGTCGTGGCGAACTGCGAGGACTTCTGCAAGGTATACAACAGAGTTCCGTATTTCTATATTACCGGCGGCGATCCTATCCTTCATCCGGATTTCTGGAAACTCATGGTTCTGCTGAAAAGCAAGGACATTCCGTTTACCCTGATGGGCAATCCGTTCCATCTGGATGATCAGATCTGCCGGATGTTGAAAGCGTGCGGCTGTGAGAAATACCAGATGTCTCTGGACGGTATGCGTGAAACCCATGACTGGTTCCGCAAGCCCGGCAGCTTCGACCTGACACTGGAAAAGGTCGGTTGTCTCAACCGGGCAGGAATCAAAAGCATTATTATGAGTACGGTGTCGAAGACAAATATGAATGAGATACCGGATATTATTGATGAAGTAGTGAAAGCGAAAGTTAAGGTGTTTGCATTTTCGCGGTATGTGCCCACCGGTGGTGAGGTGGATACCGGCATGACGCCGCAGGAATATCGCAAACTTCTGGAGGTTTGCGACGCAAAATTTAAGGCATACGAAGCAGCGGGATGTGAGACCTATTTTAATAGAAAAGACCACCTGTGGACGTTGTACGAATACGAGACAGGCCAGTTTAAACTGCCAGAGAACGCATGCGACGGCATGATCTACGGAGGCTGTAACTGCGGCAACTGCCATATTACCATTTCCTCCAACGGGGATATCATGGCGTGCCGCAGAGTCACCGACAGCAGAGTGGCAAATATCTGGGAAGACCGGCTGGCGGACGTCTGGGTCTGCCAGATGGAAAAATACAGAGATTACGATAAATTCAAGAAATGCAGCAAATGTGAATTGAAAGCATGGTGCAGGGGATGCCCCGCCGTGGCAAACGGCACTACCGGAGACTTCTACGGTATGGATCCCCAGTGCTGGAAGACGAGAAACGAGATCACGGGAGAGGAGCTGTAAGATGGACTTAGCAACATGTATGAAAAAAATGGAACTGGTGGGAGTGTTGGCGTTTGCCACAGTGGACAGTGACGGTGCACCGCAGATCCGTAATATCAGCGCCATCCATTATGAGCCGGATGCCATTTATTTTTTCACGGCAAGGGGCAAGAACTTTTGTAAGGAATTGTTAGAAGATGGCAGAGTGCAGATCCTCTGCTATACAAAATATAAAGAGATGATCCGTATGTCTGCCAAGGCGTATGCTGTACCGGAGGAGGAACAGGCGAAATGGCGGGATATTATTTTCGAGGAACAGCCGTATCTGGCCAATGTCTATCCCGGTGATACAAGAAGTATCGGCATCATCTTCTGCATCGACCGGGCGGAGGTGGAATATTTTAATCTCGGTGTGAACCCTATTTTCCGGGACACTTATACACTGGGTGGTGGTACAATAACAAAAAAGGGTTATAACATTACCGAAAAATGCATTGGCTGTGGAAAATGTCGCACAAAATGTCCCCAACGGTGTATCGAGGAAGGAAAACCGTACCGGATACAGCAGAACCATTGCCTGCATTGCGGCAACTGTTATGAAAACTGTCCGGTGAAAGCGATCGTAAGAGAATGAACCAGAGTGAAAGAAGAAACTATTTAATCCAAATGCTGTTGAAAGAGCAGCCACAGTATGCCAAAATGCAGATTCCGAAAAAAAGTGAGGAGCAGAAGACGCTTCTGCGGGCACTTATGAATGTCCGGATGCCGGGTGAACTTTCGGAGGAATTTCTACGGATCCAGGATACCTATCTTGCAGAGGAAAATGCGGCCAAAGGCGTGGTAACACCGGCGGATATGGAGGAACTGTCCCCGGAGATTTATCTCTGGAAAGGGGATATCACGAGACTGCAGGTGGGAGCCATCGTAAATGCTGCCAACAGCGGTATGACCGGATGTTATCAGCCTTGCCATAACTGTATTGATAATTGTATTCATACTTATGCGGGGATCGAACTGCGGAATTATTGCAATGATATTATGCAACGTCAGGGATATGCGGAGCCCACGGGACAGGCGAAGATCACACCGGCATTTAACCTGCCCTGCGATTATGTGATACATACCGTGGGACCTATTGTACGGGGAAAGCTTACGGTAGAGCATGAAAGCCTGCTGATGTCCTGTTATGAATCCTGCCTGCGTATTGCAGAGGAAAATAACTTGGAAAGCATCGCATTCTGCTGTATTTCCACTGGGGTGTTTATGTTTCCCAATGAAAAGGCAGCGGAACTGGCCATACAGACCGTGAAACAGTATAAAGATAGAACAAAGTCAAAGATAAAGGTGATATTTAATGTTTTCAAAGAAGAAGATGAACGAATTTACAGGCGGTTCCTCGGATAAAACAGCTCTGATCAGAGAGAAAATACAGCAGGCGGATGCCGTTGTGATCGGGGCGGGAGCAGGACTTTCCACAGCAGCGGGATTTACTTACAGTGGCGAACGTTTTGAAAAGTACTTTGCTGATTTTGGAGAGAAATACGGTTTTTCCGATATGTATTCCGGCGGCTTTTACGATTATAACACGTTGGAAGAATACTGGGCTTACTGGAGCCGGTATATTTATGTGAACCGCTATATGGATCCGCCCACAGATTTATATAAGCAACTCTTTCAGCTGGTAGAAAACAAGGACTATTTCGTTCTGACCACAAATGTAGATCATTGTTTTCAAAAAGCGGGATTCGATAAAAACAGAATGTTTTACACCCAGGGAGATTATGGATTGTTCCAGTGCAGCAAGCCCTGCCATCATGGAACCTACGATAACGAGGAGATCGTGAAAAAGATGGTAGTAAGCCAGGGATATCGGATCGAAGCAGGAAAACTGACAGTACCGGAAGGCACACAGATCCGGCGTACTGTGCCCACCGAACTGGTGCCCCGATGTCCGAAGTGCGGCCGCCCCATGAGCATGAACCTCCGTGCGGACAATACCTTCGTCCAGGATGCCGGATGGGAAGCAGCAGCGAAACGGTATGAGAAGTTCATGGAAGATCATAGAGGACAAAACGTCGTATTTCTGGAGCTGGGTGTCGGTTACAACACACCCGGTATCATCAAATATAATTTCTGGCAGTATGCGCACAACTGGCGGAATGCATTTTACGTCTGCATCAACAAGGGTGATGCCTATGTCCCCAGGGAGATCGAAAACAAGGCGGTGGGAATCAATGCGGATCTTGCGGAAGTGCTTTATTTATGCAATTCCTGAAATAAAAAGATTGCTAATGATATTCCAAACGAGTAAGATAATAAGCAAGATGGAGTGACAAAATGTTGGAGTTTGTTTCTTCTATATCTGAATATTATAAAGATAGAAACTGTATTTACTGGCTATATGGGGAGGGCGTATGTACAAAAGAAAGCTTCACAAAGAAATAAGCAGCGGATTACTGGTATTGATCGTGGCATTTTCTCTGACAGGCTGCGGCAGCAGTAGGGACGCTTTGGAAATCTCTGATACCGAATCTGCTCAGGCAGAGGAAGTCGGTCAGGAAACCGCTACAGCCACCTCACAGACAATCCCGGAGATGACAACGGAACCTGAGCCGGAGAAACTTACCTACCAGACCGGACTATATCAGGAGAAAACCCTGGCGGATCAGGTCTCGGTGGATGCTGCCCGGGAGCTGCCGGAAGGAGAGTATGGTGTGCTGTCATACTCCTATGATGAGACAGTCAGTGTCTGGGGCAACGGTGCAGAAGACTGTCTGGTGATCCACGACGGAGACCGGGAATATCGGGTGGAGATCCCCTGGCGAAACATGTATTCGGCACCACCTGCGATAGAAGCCGCAGATTATGATGGGGATGGCGACAAGGAGTACTACATTTCTACCATACAGGGGACAGGAACCGGTATTTATGTGGAAGGACTGTATTATGTAGATGTACAGAAAGGAACCCCGAAGGTCTCCGAATATACAAATGTGGTTGAAGATTTTGACAGACGGATCCTTGCGGCGGATACGCTGGATGAACAGTTCCATACACTTCATGTGGATTTTCTGGATAAAAACGGAAAGATAGATGCTCAGAAGAGTATTGATCTGGATCAGACCCGTCTGTTGCAGAAACTGGAAGGATACACTTATAAAAGCATCGGTGTGGGGGCGCAGATCCGGTATGATTTTCGTGGAGGACAGCCCTTTGCAAATGTAGGGGTTGGCATAAATATGAACGAGATGGCGGACCTGGTTTATGAGACCGGCTTTAATATAACGGCACCGGTATCCATGCAAAAAGATGGTAATTTTTCTCTGGGAGATTTTTCGGTACAAAAAACATATTCTCGTTATCTGGAAGAGGAGAATATCGACAAAGAAGAACCGGATATGACAGAGGTCTATACCGGATATTATGATCTGACCCATAACGGCTACAAGGAAAAGGTCGTAACGAAGGTCTATCTGGAGGAGGAAAACGAAGACTTTACGGAAGCACTGCACAAAGCAGGAAACTGGGGAACGGTAGAGGTCTACGAGTATCTGGGAGACGGACAATATGGAATCATCCCGCTGTGGTCGCAGGAATTTGCCATTGCTCATGCCGGGAACGTACAGATATTCCTTACACAAAAAGACGGCTACGATTATCTGGTAGTGACAAGCTTCTGGACAGGGCAGGGTGTCTGCTATTATGACTATAATGTATTGTCTCCCGTGGACTATTCCTTTGACAGATATCATAATGAGCTGAACGGGGCAGATCACTACGACCCGCAGTTTTTCACAGGGCTGGAAAGCTGGCTGAAGGAGGATTCCCTCCTGCTTGCGGCAACGGATATTGATATGCCGCAGGGGCAGGAGGGAATTCTGACAACCAACGAAGAGACACATTATGCGGAAGAATATCTGAAGGTAAAAAAGGAAAGATTGCAGTCTGTGGAAGATATTGATTAAACCAATTATCTATGCCTGATAATTTTCGTTATCTGTATAATCACTGTCGGCATGAGAGCGAGCCCCACGATCTGACCAAGTGCTGTCGTAGGCAGAGCGGCTACGCTGAATACACTGTGCAGCCCCGGGATGAAGATTACCAGTGCCAGTAAAGAGACTCCCGCAGCGAAAGCATAGAGGCTGTATCGGTTTGAGGTCAGTCCCAGCCGGAAGATGGATTCGCTGCCACGGCAGTTAAAACCATGGAACAATCTGGCCAGTGTCAGTGTGGCAAAAGCCATAGTGGAGGCCATAGCCGAACTGACTGTCAGTCCGATGTGATAAGCTGTCATGGAGGCTGCTGCGATCAGCAGACCTTGTGTTATCATCGTAATCATAAAACCTCTGGTGAGGATTCCTTCCCGTGGATTCCTGGGTTTTTCCTTCAGAAGGTCATCATCTGCAGGTTCCATGCCGATTGCCAGGGCCGGAAGAGAATCGGTCAGCAGGTTGATGAACAGCAGATGTACCGGTGTAAGAGGCACAGGAAGTCCCATCAGGGATGTGTATAATACTGCTAAGATACCGGCGGTATTACCGGACAGCAGAAACAAAATGGCATTTTTGATATTTCTGTATACATTACGCCCGTTTGCCACTGCCTTGATGATCGTTGCAAAATTATCATCTGACAGAATCATGTCAGCGGCATCCTTAGACACCTCGGTTCCGGTAATTCCCATAGCGACACCGATGTCCGCCTTTTTCAATGCAGGAGCATCATTCACACCGTCTCCCGTCATGGAGACAATATTACCTCTGCGCTGCCATGCCTCTACAATCCGGATTTTGTTCTCGGGAGATACTCTGGCATAGACGGAGATTTCTGCGATCTGTTCATCCAGTTCGCTGTCGCTCATGGCATCCAGCTCCGCACCTGTCAGTGCAAGGTCTCCTTCTTCGAATATTCCGATCCGGCGGGCAATTGCCACTGCTGTTACCTTATGATCACCGGTGATCATGACCGGACGGATGCCGGCTCTCTTGGAAGCTGCAACGGCAGCCGCAGATTCCTCTCTGGGAGGATCTACCATAGAGATCAGTCCCAGGAAGGTATAGCCATACTCCGCATGGATGTCGAGATTTTCATCAGATTCCTTGTAAGCAAAAGACAATACACGCAGGCCATTTTTTGAAAAAAGCTGATTCTGCATACGGATCTTGTCTTTTTCAGCTTCCGTCATAGGACGGATACCATCGTTGCAGCGCACATAGTCACAGCGGTCTAAGAGAACATCCACAGCACCTTTGGTAAGGATCGTGGGTACACCATGCAGCATATATTTCGTACTCATCAGCTTTCTGTCGGAATCAAAAGGCACTTCCTCAAGGCGTTGCATGTTCTGCCTGAGGATATCTTCATGCATATTTGCTTCTTTCAAAATAGAAAATGTATCCGCTTCAATCCTTCGAAACATCTCTAAAAGGGCATATTCTGTAGGGTCACCGATGCCCTTGTCATCGACGATACTGGAATCATTGTTGAGGACAGCGTCGTAGAGCAGATAGCGATGTGTCTGATTCAAAAGGTCAAGCTGATCCGGCTCGTATAACCGGTCTTCTATATAAATCTGCTGCACCGTCATTTTATTCTGAGTCAGTGTTCCGGTCTTATCAGAGCAGATGACAGAGACACAGCCCAGACTTTCCACAGCTTTCAGATTCTTGATAATTGCATTTTCCTTTGCCATTTTCTGCGTACCAAAGGCTTGTACTATGGTCACAATGGAGCTCAGTGCCTCAGGGATCGCAGCAACAGCCAGTGCCACTGCAAACATCATGGAGTCCAACAACGTCATCCGGCGATAGATACACAGGCAGAATACGACAGTACATATGATCATGATCAGTATGGCAAGTCTGCTGCTGAACTTGTCCAGGCTCTCCTGCAGCGGTGTCTTGCGCTCTTTGGCTGCATTCATCAGTCCTGCGATCTTACCCAGCTCCGTCTCCATGCCGGTAGCAGTCACCAGCATCTCGGCGCGTCCGTAGGTGACCAGACTTCCGGAATAGACCATATTTGCCCGGTCAGCAAGTGCCACATCACCCTCTATAACGGCATCTGTTTTCTCTACATTGGCAGACTCGCCTGTCAGAGAGCTTTCATTGACCTGTAGCGAATAACTGTGCAGGATACGGCCATCGGCCACGATCATGTCACCCGCTTCCAATAAGACAATGTCTCCCGGCACAATATCCTTAGATGGAAGTTCCCGTTTCACACCGTCTCTAATGACTTTTGCACCGGGTGAAGATAACTGCCTGAGACTGTCCAGAGAACGCTGAGCCTTTACATGCTGCAGGGTGCCCAGGATGGCATTGATCACCAGTACCAGCAGGATTACAACGGTACTCTCCACATTGCCGGAAAACATGGAGATCGCTGCTGCAATGATCAAGATTACTACCAGCAGATCAGCAAACTGACTGATAAATACTTCCGGAATACTTTTGCGCCTGCTCTCCTGCAGGATATTTTCACCCTTTTCCAGGCGAAGCTCCTTGGCGCGGGCAGTGGTAAGCCCTTGTTCTGTCACCTGATATTTTTCCATGAGCTCTTTTACAGAAATATTCCAGATGTTTTTTTGTGTCATATACAAATCCTCCTTCTTTAAATAATGTACCCGGATCCTTTGTTTATCACGCAAAAAAAGACTTTTACTGCACGATAAACATACAATAAAAGTCTCGTTCCATTTCTGTAGAAGTGTACTGCCCGGTTAGCGACTGCCTGAGGCTTCACTAACGTGATGACGACCAACACAACACCGGTTACCCGATGTGAACTACTCCCTAATATTGGAAATATCCTAGCATATGCGAAAAGTATTGTCAAATATTTCTATTGGTTGCTATACATAGAAATTTTTTTTTGATAAAATAGGATCAAAAAGAAATCGGTCCACAGGAATAAGGTTTGCAAATTACGGAAAGGCAGGAAGGTTAAGAGATGAATGAAATGATCAGAAAAAGAAATGAACAGCTGGCCAAAACAGTGATCAAGGGATTACAGTCCCGTAACATGTCAGGTTATTACGCAGAGGATAAAGAAGCTGCGCTGAAGCAGGCACTGGAGCTGATCCCGGAGGGAAGCACCATCGCTATGGGCGGATGCATGAGCGCCGGAGAGATCGGACTGATCTCCGCTCTGGAAGCAGGTAATTACCACTATATCGACCGTTCTAAGATGGATGCCAGAGCAGGACTTATGGCAGCTTACGATGCGGATATCTTCCTTTCCAGTGCCAATGCCATCACCAGCGACGGTGTCATGGTCAATATCGACGGCAATTCCAACCGTGTCTCCTGCATAGCCCAGGGACCGAGGAAAGTAATCTTCATCGTCGGCATGAACAAGGTCTGCGCAGACTTAGACAGCGCTATGAAGCGTGCGCGAAATGTGGCTGCACCTATCAATGCCCAGAGATTCGACATCAAGACTCCCTGCAAAGAAACCGGGAAATGCTTCGACTGTAAGTCTCCGGATACCATCTGCTGTCAGTTCCTGATCACGAGATATTCCAGACATACGGACCGGATCCATGTGATCCTTGTAAACGACACCATCGGTTATTAGACAACAAAGGGGAAAAGACAATGACATTAGTATTACAAAAAGGAAGACCTGCCGATACTACCGGCAGACTGGACAAAGAGATACGCTCCTATGATCTGCTGGATGACTTAGGCGTGGAATATGACCGCGTGGATCACGCTCCGGCGATGACCATGGAGGACTGTAAGGAAGTGGATGAGATCCTGGAATCCATGGTCTGTAAGAATCTGTTTCTGTGCAACCGTCAGGAGACCGCATTCTATCTGCTGATGATCCCGGATACCAAGGTGTTCCACACCAAGGATCTGTCGGCGCAGATCGGCTCGGCAAGACTTTCTTTTGCCAAGCCGGAATACATGGAGAAATTCCTGGATATCACCCCCGGCTCTGTCAGTGTGCTCGGTCTGATGAACGATAAGGAACATCAGGTGAAGCTGTTGATCGATGAGGAGGTGCTGGATAGTGAATATTTCGGGTGCCATCCCTGCATCAATACCTCCAGCCTTCGTATGCGGACGGCGGATCTGATCGAAAAAGTGCTTCCCGCCATGGAACATGATTTTGTAAAAGTAAAGCTGTAAAAAAGCATCTATGAACTTACGAAATAAAAGTGAGGAGCTCCTATGATACTGGAAATTCTGACATATACACATAATATTACGACTATGCTGTTCGGCATCTTCCTGTCGGCTTTTTTCCTGGGTGTGAAGAAGGACAAAAAGAATGTATGGAAGCTGTTGCTATTGGCAGTGATTTCCGGGGGCTTATATATGGTCTGCGTATCTCTGCTGGGTCCGGAGATGGTGGATCAGATATACCCGCTGATCGTTCACGTGCCGCTATTGCTGATGCTGGTGTTCTATTATAAATTCAGACTATTGCCGTCCTTAAGCTCCATATTCACAGCGTATCTGTGCTGCCAGTGCAGTAACTGGATAGGGCTGTTCGCACTGTCGATAACGGGAAAAGAGTGGTGCTATTATGCCTGCCGTATCGTGGTGACGCTGGTAGTATTCTGGGTGCTGTGCCATTATGTGTGTCAGACGACGACAATGTTGTTCGCGAAGACGGACCGGGAGCTGCTGATCATCGGAAGTCTGCCTCTGGTGTATTATATTTTTGACTATGCCACGACGAAGTTTTCCAATCTGCTATATACCGGTAACAGAGCGGTACCGGAGTTCCTCGGATTTGCTATCTGTCTGTCGTATCTGTTCTTTTTGTTGATATATTTCAGGGAATATGAAATGAAAAGCAAGGCAGAGCAGTATAATGAGCTGATCCGTATGCAGATGAATTCTTTTCAGGCGGAGATGGACAATACAAGGAAAAGCGAGAAAAAGATGTCGATCCTGCGGCATGATACCAGACATCACATGGCCGTTCTGCGAACACTGCTCCAGCAGGGAGATTGCGAAAAGGCTCTGGAATATCTCAATGAGGTCAGCCAGACCTATGATGATACCGTCATCAAGGCATATTGCAGGAACGAAATGGTGAATTCGGTATTATCTACTTATAATACCCGTTTTGAGGAGCAGAAGATTCCCTGGGAGGCACAGGTCACGATCGGAGAAAAGCTTCCCTGTTCGGAAATGATGTTCTGCGCGATCCTGTCTAATGTACTGGAAAATGCCATGCATGCGGTACAGGAGCTGCCGGAGAGCAGGCGGAGGATTGGATTGTCTCTGTCGGAGAAGGCAGGGCATCTGCTGCTTATGGTGAAAAATCCGGTGCAGACGCCGCCGGTATTTACCGATGGAATCCCGGTCACAGAGCGGTCCGGACATGGACTGGGGGTCCGGAGCATCGTATATTATGTGGAAAAACTCCACGGACAGTATCAGTTCCGGATGGAAGACGGGGAATTTGTAGTCCGGCTTATCTTCTGAGTACACTGGAGACGTTCTCCAGTGTCTTTTTCTATTGAGAAAACTTCTTTCTTTCGGTATAATGATGTCAACAATAACAGGTTGTCTGCAGGAAGGAGTCATTGAACAAATGAAATATACACTGGATTATCAGAAATATGCGGAGCTGGCAAGACGCGTGGCGGCAGAAGGAAGCGTGCTGCTGCGGAATGAAGAGGATACCTTACCGTTACGCAGGGGACAGAGAGTGTCTGTATTCGGAAGAACACAGTTCGAGCATTACAAGAGTGGCACCGGCTCCGGCGGCATGGTCAATGCTCCTTATGTCACGAATATCATCGACAGCCTGAAAGAAGATGGGACCATACAGGTAAACGAAGCGCTTGAGCAGCAGTATCGTGAGTGGCTGAAGGAGCATCCGTTTGATGTGGGAGAAGGCTGGGCCATGGAACCCTGGAATCAGGAGGAGATGCCCGTAGATGAAGAACTGGCGGCGCAGGCAGCCGGACAGTCGGATGCAGCGATCGTGGTCATCGGGCGTACTGCCGGGGAAGATAAGGATAACAGTGCGGCGGAGGGAAGTTATCTGCTGACAGCTTTGGAGGAGGAGCTCCTTCATAATGTATGTCATGCTTTTGAGCATACGATCGTGGTACTGAATGTCGGTAACATCATAGATATGAAGTGGGTAGACCGGTATCAGCCGCAGGCAGTACTTTATATCTGGCAGGGAGGTCAGGAGGGCGGAAGAGCCTGTGTGGATATCCTGACCGGCAAAGTAAATCCCGGTGGTAAATTAAGCGACACGATTGCAGAAGACATTGAAGATTATCCTTCCACGGAAAATTTCGGAGATCCGGTGGAGAATTTCTATACGGAGGATATTTATGTAGGATATCGTTATTTTGAGACATTTGCGAAAGATAAGGTGAAGTATCCTTTCGGATTTGGATTATCCTATACGAAGTTCCAGACAGAGATCCTGGGATTCTCAGTACAGGGAATGGCAGTCACGGCAGTTGCAAAAGTAACCAATGTCGGGGGAGTATCCGGCAGGGAGACTGTGCAGCTGTATCTGGAAGCACCTCAGGGGAGATTAGGAAAGCCTCTGCGCCAGCTGGCTGCATTTGCGAAGACCGAAGAACTGAAGCCGGGTGAGACAGAAGAACTGCTGCTGAAAACAGAGCTGACGGAGTATGCATCCTATGATGACAGTGGTGTCACCGGACATAAATCCTGCTATGTACTGGAAGAGGGAGACTATATCTTCTATGCCGGAACCGATGTGCGAAGCGCAGCAGAGGCCGGCAGGGCGACCCTGACAGAGCTTCAGGTAGTGCGGACGATGACGGAAGCAATGGCACCCGTACAGGAGTTTAAGCGTCTGAAACCTTTCTTTTTCGAGGAAAAGGATCATGCCATTGTAAACTGGGAAGATGTACCTTTACGAACGATAGACCTGGCGGAGCGCATTCGGACAGAGAGACCGACACAGAGTAAATATGAGGGGGACCAGGGCTGGAAGCTGTCGGATGTGCAGGATGGAAAAATTACGTTAGAACAGTTTCTGACACAGCTGTCGGACGAAGATCTGATCTGTATGACCCGCGGAGAGGGCATGTGTTCCCCGAAAGTGACTCCGGGCACGGCAGCAGCCTTCGGTGGAGTGACAGAAGGTCTGAAGAGATTTGGGATTCCCATAGCCTGCTGTTCGGACGGACCCTCCGGTATCCGTATGGACTGCGGCACCATGGCATATGCCCTGCCTAACGGCACATTGCTTGCCTGCACCTTTGATCCGGAACTGGTGGAGGAGCTGTATGAAATGGAGGGCATGGAGCTTCGGAAGAACAAGATTGACACCCTCTTAGGACCCGGCATCAATATCCACAGGAATCCATTGAACGGTCGTAACTTTGAGTATTTTTCGGAAGACCCGTATCTCACCGGTATCATGGCAGCAGCACAGCTGACCGGCATGGGAAAATACGGTGTCACCGGCACTATCAAGCATTTTGCATGTAACAATCAGGAATTCAAGCGGCATGATGCCAACAGCATCGTATCCGAGAGAGCACTGAGAGAGATCTATCTGAGGGGCTTTGAGATCGCGGTGAAACAGGGTGGCGCTTACAGTATCATGTCTACTTACGGACCGGTAAACGGACTGTGGACAGCTGGCAACTATGATCTCCTGACGACCATTCTCCGTAAGGAATGGGGATATCAGGGTATTGTGATGACTGACTGGTGGGCGAAGATCAATGAGGAAGGGGAGCCCGGCTCCGGCAGACAGACGATTCCCATGGTGCGGGCACAGAACGATATTTATATGGTCGTAGCGGATGCGGCATCCAACTCCGCGGGGGACAATACCGCGGAAGGCTTGGCAGACGGCAGACTCACCAGAGCACAGCTTACGCGGAATGCGGCAAATATCTGTGGTTTCCTGTTACGTTCCGTTGCTATGGAACGGCTTCTGAACAGAGAGGAAGAGGAATGCACGGAGCTTCACAATCCGATAAGTACCGAGGGTGCAGGAGACAGCGGACAGGTGCTGGCATGTCTGGAAATGCCGGAGCCGAAGACCGGCGAAGAGATAGAACTTCCGTTGGAAAAACTGTCCACGAAGAAGGGCACAAGTGCGGTATACCAGTTGCGTTTCCCTAAGATCGGAAGATATGAGCTGGTATTTCGGATGAGCTCTACGTTAGGAGAACTGGCGCAGCTGCCGATCTCCGTGTTCCTGAACAATACGTTACAACAGACCGTGACCCTTAACGGCACGGAAGGTCAGACCATGGAACGTGTTGTAACACTGCCCATTCGTCAGGACGGCGAGAAATACATGAAATTATATTTCGGAGAGAGTGGTATCGATATGCACCGGATGTTCTTACGCTATGTGGGTAAGAACGATATCGAAAGCATCCGGAATGAATAAACATAAAAAACTTTAACGGAATATTTATGTGCAGAGCCCCAAAGAATGATTGACTTCCCCTGCTTTTTCAGATACAATCTACTCTTGTACGTTTATTAGAAAAACTAACGAGGAGGCAGGAAAAGTGATAGCACAGATACTTGCAGTAGTAATATTTGTAGCGATGTTTATACTGATCGTTCTGGAAGTATGGGAGAGACACGTTATTACCCTGGGCTGCGGTGTGCTGACGCTGGTGCTGGTATTCGGACTGGGAATGCACAGTATGGGTGCAGTGTGGGAGACCCTGAATTTAGGAAGCTTTTTTACAAGTCATTTCTGGTATACGGCGGGACAGTCCGCGGAGACTTCCAGTGGCATTAACTGGGAGACTATCGTATTCGTAGCGGGAATGATGATCATGGTAGAGGGAATGGCGAGAGTCGGATTTTTCCGCTGGCTCTGCATGCGCCTTGCCAAGATGGTTAAATATAAAGTAGTGCCGCTGTTCGTGACCTTTATGGTATTATCCGGTATTCTGGCAATGTTCATTGACAGTATCACCGTAATTCTGTTCCTGGCAGCAGTAACAATTGAACTGTCACAGCTGTTGAAATTCAATCCGGTGCCTATGATCCTGGCAGAGGTATTTTGCGCGAACCTGGGCGGATCTGCTACCATGTGTGGAGATCCCCCCAACATCATCATCGGTACTTCCCTGGGATATTCCTTCACGGATTTTTTGACCAATACCGGTCTGATCGCAGGTATTTCCCTGGTCGTAGTTGTATTGTATTTCTACCTGGTATTCCACAAGGAGCTGCGTGCCAGCGAAGCGGCAGCAGCCGGCAGCAATCAGACTTATCCGGATCCTTCTGAGGCGATCACCGATAAAAAGGGCTTTATTATCAGCACCGTTATTTTCCTGTGTGCAGTAGCATTGCTGGTAACCCATGCACAGACCGGTCTGACTGTATCCTGCATCGGTGTATTTATCTCTATCGTGACGCTGATCGCCGCAGGCAGAGATGCGCTGAAGCTGATCAAACAGATCGACTATAAGACACTGCTGTTCTTCATCGGATTGTTCATGGTGGTAGGCGGGCTGGAGCAGACCGGTATCCTGAAAGTCATGGCGAACTTCATTGGTGACATCAGTAACGGTAATCTGATGCTGATGATCGCGATTATTTTGTGGATCTCCGCAATTGCCAGTGCGTTCGTGGATAATATTCCTTTTGCGGCGACGATGATCCCTATCATCAGCAGTCTGTCCGCGACCCAGGGTGTAAATCTGTCTATCCTGGCATGGGCGTTAGCAATGGGAACCGATATCGGCGGAAGTGCGACTCCCATCGGTGCATCTGCGAATGTCGTGGGTATCGCTACCGCAGCGAAAGCCGGTCATATGATCAAGTGGGGAAAATATTGCAAAGTTATGGCTCCTGCGACTATAATAGTAATAGTAATCTCCATGGTAATGATCTATGCGAGATATCTGTAAGACTATAAGGAGGGCAGACCCATGAGTGAACAACTGATTATCTCCGTCAGTCGTGAGTACGGCAGCGGCGGACATGAGATCGCACAGAAGCTGGCAGAATATTACAAGCTGCCAATGTACGATCATAACCTGTTAGATGAGGTGGCTGCAAGCATGAATGTGAGCAGCAAGGAGCTGGCAGAGTTCGATGAAAAGAGACGTAACAAATTCCTGTACAGAAGCGTGATGGGAATGAACAGCTCTCCGGCAGATAATGTGGCGAGAATGCAGTTCGACTATATCAAGAAAAAAGCAGAGGCAGGAGAATCCTTTGTGATCGTAGGACGCTGTTCTGAGATCGTGTTGAAGGACAATCCGAATCTGATCTCCATCTTCGTATTAGGAGACAAAGAAGCCAAGATCGAGCGTGTTATGCAGATCTATGAGCTGGATGCGAGACATGCGGAGGAGCGTATGATCGAGAAGGACCGTCGCAGAAAATCTTACCACAACAGCCATTGTAAGGTAAAATGGGGCGACTCCCGGAACTACGATCTGTCCATCAACAGCAGCAGACTGGGTGTGGAGGAGACCGTGGAATCTCTGAAGAACTACATAGATGCGAGAATCGCTCATAAATAGAATGATATAAGATAACAAAAATGCAGAGACTGTCTGCGGAAAGCATGCAAGAGAAAATCTTGTGGCTGCCGTAGACAGTTTCTTTTTATTGCCATAGAAAGTGTGTCTTAAAAAATGCCGGACAACATTTAAGCAAATATTAAGGATTTCTGCCGCGACAAATACAAAGGAGTGTGGTATCCTAGGAGACGAATAGGAAAGAGACTTAAGGAACGTACCGGTGCCGGTATGTGGAAATGAGGTACAACATGAGTGACAGAGAGCGAGACTCCATTCAGGAGATGGAAGATATACAAAAAGGTCTGGAAGCCTTTTTACAGCAGGAACTGCAGGAAATGCAGACATCCGGCTCCGGCAGTGGGAAGTCCGGGACCGGAAGGCAGACAGCAGAGCGTCCGGCTCCGCAGATGTTTGACATGAATGAGGATGACGAGGATGAGGAGGAACTGGACGTGATCGGATCCGGAAGACGAACAAGAGAGGATGATTACACCGAGGACTGGGATGATCCTGCGTATCGTAAGAGACAGGCAGCCCGCAGAGAGACGACGCGTAAGACTTCAGAGAATCGTAATGGTGGTGGTCGCAGTAACAGTAATGCAGATCGTCGCAGACAGGCGGCATCCGATAGAACCCGGCGTAGCAGACGGGAGGACTATGCGGACGAATACGAGGATTACGAAGATCCCAGAGACAAAAAACGCTCCGGAAAAAAATCAGGGAAGCGTGAGGAGACAGACACGAAAACAGATAAGAAGAGCAGAAAAGGAAACAAAAAGGAAGCCGGGAGCGGCAGAAAAAAGAAAAAATCCAGCTTCAAGCGCTTCCTGATCGCAGTGGCGCTGATCCTTGTATTTCTGGCAGCAGGGCTGTATGTCCTGGTGGGTAAGGTCTATGCTGAGATGAATTATGAAGAGATCGAATCTGTGGCAAGCTCTCCCATGAAGGAAGAAGGAGTTACAAATATTCTCCTGATCGGTAACGACTCCCGTGAGAACGGGGAGGATGGCAGATCCGATGCCATGATCCTGCTGTCTATCAGCAACAAGACGAAAAAGATATATATGACATCTCTGCTCCGTGACATGTATGTAGAGATACCGGGGCATAAGGACAATCGTCTGAATGCGGCATACTCCTATGGCGGTGCGGAGCTGCTGATGCAGACTATCGAGCAGAATTTTGACATTCATATCAGCCGCTATGTGCTGGTGAATTTTGAGGCATTTGCGAATCTGGTAGATGCCGTGGGCGGCGTGGATCTGGGGCTGACCGGCAAGGAAGTGGAATACGTGAACGGCTATCTGGTAGAATATAATATCCTGCTGGGCAGACCGGAGGGAACGGACTATTTCGATGACTTGTCCGGAGGTATGGTGCATCTGAACGGCCCCCAGGCGCTGGCTTATTGCAGAAATCGTTATATCGGTACGGATTTCGGTAGAACCGAGCGACAGAGAAAGGTGCTGACAGAGGTCATTCATAAGCTGCCTAAGGGTGTACTCACGAATCCGAAGGGACTGATCGACGGTCTGATGCCGAATCTGACCACGAACCTGACCCAGGCGGAGTGTTACCGGTTAAGTCTTATGGCACCGAAGATCCTGACATACGATATTATACAGAACAGTATTCCCATTGAAGGCACGTATAAGGATGCGACCCATCGTAAAATGTCCGTGCTGGAGGTGGATTTCGAGGCAAATAAGAAATTCCTGCAGGAGAATCTGTATGGAACGGGAGACAGCACTGCGACAACAGAGACTGCAGACTGATGTGACGATGACACTGTCGTCATATATGGTAAATCGAGGGGGAGAACATTTATGGGGCAGAGAAAAAAGCGATTCGTGGCACTGGCTTGTGCGGTCAGTGTAATAGCGCTTAGCGGCTGTGGGGATGATCTGACACAGCAGGTCTGTATTCCGGGGCGGGAAGAACTGGCGCAGCCCATCGGAGGTTACAATTACAATGCCGGGGCACAGAACGGTCATACCGTTGAGAATTTCGGGGAGGCATCAAAGACCGACAGTATGGACGGTGACAATACTGCATTGCAGGAAGCGGGACAGCCCGGGAATTCGGATACTTTGACGGGTGAACGCTGCACGATCACAATCTCCGCGGCAGGGGATGTAACTTTGGGCAATCATCAGGAACAGGATTACAGCTATTCATTCCGTCAGGTGTACGATCAGGCGGAGGATGAGGGATATTTTTTCGAGAATGTGAGAGATATTTTCAAGGCGGATGATATGACCATCGTGAATCTCGAAGGACCGTTGACCACATCGGAACATATGCGTGAGGGGCAGACCTACTGCATCAAGGGAGATCCGGCGTATGCCCATCTGTTGACATTGGGGGATATCGAAGCCGTCAGCTTTGCCAATAATCATCGACTGGACTACGGAGAGCAGGGCAGCCGGGATACGGTGGCGGCATTGGAGCAGGAGGGAATTGTCTATGCCTATGATAAAAATGTAGGCATCTATGAAATCCCGGACAGTGCGGCAGCCCACGGCGGAGAGCGGAATCTGAAGATCGGCATTATCTCCGTCAATGAAGTGGAATGGGGCGCACAGGCGGAGAAACTGATTCAGAATAATATCGAAGTCTTGCGGGAGCAGAACGTGGATCTGATCCTCGCCTGCTGTCACTGGGGCATTGAGAAAGACACCTATCCGGAGAATTATCAGCAGCAGCTTGGCAGGAAATGCATCGACTGGGGAGTGGATCTGGTCATCGGTCATCATCCCCATGTGTTACAAGGAATCGAGGAATACAAGGGCAGATATATCATTTACAGCCTGGCAAATTTCTGCTTCGGAGCCAACCGGAATCCGGAGGACAAGGACACCATGATCTTCCAGCAGACCTTTACTTTTGAGAACGGGGAAAAGGTGGAGGATCAGAACGCCCGGATCATTCCCTGCATGGTAAGCTCTGTCAAAACAAGGAATAATTTCCGACCGACGCCGGCAACGGGGGAGGATAAGCAGAGGATCCTGCAGCGTATGAACGAATACAGCAGTGCTTTTGGTGTGGCGTTTGATGAGGACGGCGGGATTATAGTGAATTGACCGGGAGATGTTGATAACTTTCGGATGATGAGGCAGATGTGTGGATAGTGACATGTGCGGATGAGGAATAGAGGAAAGGATAGGAATTGCCATGGAAAAAGCATTTAAGCTGGACTTTATCAATGACAAAACAGGAAGTCTGTATGTGAATTGCTGCGGTTGCTCTCAGACGGAAGCGCTGCACAGCTTCGGACCGGCATCCAAGCCGCACTACCTGATCCACTATGTCTTAAGCGGCAAGGGGCATTTCCGGTTCCATGACAAGGAATACCGGCTGGAGGCCGGGTACGGATTTCTGATCCAGCCCAACGAGCTGGCGTTCTATCAGGCGGATGCAAAGGATCCCTGGAGTTATCTGTGGGTGGGCTTCGCCGGGAGCCGCGCGGAAGAGTATTTACATAGCATGGGACTGTCAGACAGGCATCCTATTTTTTCCTGTGATAAATCAGAGGAGCTGTATTCTATTGTCCGCGATATGATGGAACACAATACCTTTGGAATCGCGGATGATCTGCGCCGGAACGGACTGCTGGGAGTATTCCTGTCTGTGATCGCGGACAGCGCCGGTGTGGTAGCCAGAGAGGAAGAGGATAAGGGGAACCAGTATGTGAAAAAAGCGGTATCTTTTATCCAGAGTAACTACTGTAACCCGATCAAGGTAACGGATGTGGCGGATTATGTGTGTATCAACCGCAGTTATTTATATACATTGTTCCAGAATTATCTGGGAATGTCGCCTCAGCAGTTCCTCACCACCTTCCGTATCACCAAGGCGAGAGAGTTGCTGGAATCTACGAATTATCCTATCGAGAGCATTGCCCTGTCCTGTGGGTATAGTGATGCGCTGGTATTTACCAAGGCGTTCCATGCCATGAAGGGCATGTCTCCGTCAAAATACCGCAAGGAAAGTCACAGAGAGAGCACAAAAGAACAGCTCCAGGAGGTCGAGGGTCTGATCGCCCGGCTATTGAAACCGTAAAGAACAACATTAAAAAAGCTCATTCATCTGAATATGAATGGGCTTTTTTAGTGCCTTGGTTTTACACAGGAATTCTATTTATTTAAGTTATTCTCTACATATTCCAGGATATAGAAATTATCTTCCGGCATCTGGCATCCGACGATATACAGTCCGTTATCGTCGGAACAGCGGATGATGCGACCTTCCAGCACATTATGATTTGGCAGAGCAAAATCATGAATCGTGATAATGACTTCTGCATTTTTGCTTTGGGTGAATATCTTGTCTGTGGCCAGGAAGGCGAATCCGTTGGCACTGATATTTTCCATGGTAGCCGCATATTCTGTATCGGAATTTTTGAACTTAATAGTACAGGTATTATTCAGATCCATACGAGGGTATTTGCGTCTATTGTTGATCCTGGGTCTGGTAGTAATGGTAACCTTGAAAGCATGTTCACCACTTTCGGGAGCAGGAGAAATGGCGGCTTTGTCCCAACAGTACAGGATATTACCTGCGGTGACCTGCAGCATACAGGAAGCAGACCCGTTAATCGTCAGCTTCTTCTGACAGGATACTAACAGTCCCTCCGGGATCTGCTCGATCAGCTCCCCAAGATAGTTGTCATCCTCCTGACCGACTAGCTGTAAGTCGATCTTCATGCCGGGCTTGACGTCTTCAATACCCATGAATCCACCGATACCCAGATCACACATCATGTTCTCCATGACATCTTCGATGGTATTGATATTATCTGCTGTTTCCTGATACTTACTGAGCATCCGTTCACTGGTCCGGCTGGAGTGCGTGATACAGGTTGTGATAGTATCCACGATGTTAGATACCTGCTCCATGTTGGATACCAGCTGAGTGTTAGAGCTCTCTACTTCTTTAATGGCATTATCTACAACCTGAATGTGATTGCCCAGCTGCACGGAATCAGAAGCGATCTGGTTTACGTTATCTCCGGTCTGCGTTACTTTTTCCAGAGTGATCTGGATCAGCTTTAATGTCTCTTCAATGGAAGAGGTCATCTTCGCGGAGGTAGCATCCAGCCGGGAGAGAGCATCCCTGATCTGATCAGAGGAAGCGTGGGTCTCGGTGCTTAAGGTACGGATCTGATCCGCTACGACAGCGAAGCCCTTGCCGGCTTCTCCGGCTCTGGCAGCTTCGATGGAAGCATTTAATGCCAGCAGATTCGTCTGGTTTGTGATCTTCTCTATGGTGCCGGTCTCCTGTTTTACCATTTCGAATTCCTGACGGAAATTCTCCAGAACATTTTCCAGCTCGGTGGACAGCTGTGACATGGTAGCAGCTGTATTCACCAGACTCTTCAGGTCTTCCGCGCTGACGCCGGAATGGGATTGCGTTTTTTCGACGAGCGTGATCATTTCTCCGATCAAAGCTACCACATTTTCTACCTGGGCACGGATATCGGAGGTCATCTGTGTGGATGATGTGGTACGATCCTGCAGCATATTGTTGTTGTCAGTCAGCTCGTTCATACCCAGCATGACGATATCGGAGCCGTGCTTATTCTCGGAAGCCAGCTCTCTTACGACTGTGATGCCATCGAGAATGATATTACTCGAAGACTTAACCTGCTCTACAGTGGTTACGACTCTGTGCAGGTCAGCCTTGATGCTGTCGGTCATGGCACCGTCGGATTCGTTCAGATGACGGATGGACATGACATAACAGATGTAGCACAGGACGATACAGGACAGCTGTAACTGATAATTCTTCATATCGGAAGCACTGTTGAAGCCCAGCATATAGCGATAGACGGCTGCACCGACGATGATCAGAGCATTGGCGATACCGCAGTTGATCATGAATTTCCGGTTCTTATATAGTACCAGCAGGCTCGTCACCGGCAGGATATAGGTGAAAGCGATCGGGGAAGCTGTAGTACAGATGACAAAAGTGTAGAAGATGCCGTAACCGATGACCAGATCGTAGCGGTAGAGCTCCGTTGCCCAGCCTTTTACGCGTAACAGCACTTCGCCAAAGATCAGAGGCAGCCAGCACAATGCCAGAAAAATAAGGTAAGAAGTGGTGGGATATAATCCTCCGGACGCATCGGAGCCATAGTTGGCACTCAGTAAAACAGCAAAAACGATCCAGATCTTACGGGCTTTCCGATTAGCTTTTTCTTTGAAAACATTTTCGTCGTATGTCATGATACATATCCTCCTTTACAGTCCTCTCCGGTATGTTCAAAAAAATGAATCAAATGGTGGATCACTTCCCTGCTTTCCGGAAGCTCCGGGTAAAAAGCGCTGAACGCATGGGTCAGGCGGGGATCCTTCGGGTAGTTGATCAGTTTATGGGGCATCTGATGTCTGCGCAGAGCCTTTTCAAAATTCAGAGTATAACTCTGAAGATTATCGTTGTCACTGGTGATCAGGAGACTGGGTGGCAGGCTGGTCACGATGTCCGGGTGCTCCGGAGATACATAGGGGGCAAAAGCACTTTTTTTATAATGCCGGCCGTAGAGATATCTGGGGAGGAAAAGTCCGATCTGATCCAGGCGGTTCGTATAGAACATACCGCTGACCAGACCAAGTGCCCGGACTGGCAGGTCAGAAGGGGTTACTCCGGCAGCCTGTGCCAGTGCAGTGCTTCGCTGCATGGCGATTCCATAAGTCAACAGACAGGCACCGCCGCTGTCGCCGCAGGCATATATGTGGGAAATGTCACCGCCGTATTCCGTCAGATGATCCCGGATAAAATCCAGTGCCAGATGCAGGTCAGCCAGCTGGTCATAGAAGAGACAGTCCGGTATCAGCCGGTACTCAATGCTGAATACCAGATACCCCGCCTCACAAAGGGAGGCACAAAAGGGACGGTTGAATTCCTTGTTCCCTATGAGGAGGCCTCCGCCATGTACGTTGACGATGACCGGAAGAATCTCTCCGTCCCGTCCCCTGGGACGGTAGACATCCAGACGATGTGCCGGAACATGCTTCTCATCATAGAAAATATCCGATTGTAGGAAAACGTCTTCCGGAAGAGGATATTCTTTACCCCTGGAAGCGCAGCTTTGCTCGAATGCCGCCCGCTGCTTATAGAACATTTGACATATAAAGCTTTTCATGTGTACTCCTGATTCTGACTGTATATGTTTTAATAAAAGAAAAATATTTGTCGAAAAAAAGCGATATGCAGTCTTTAAAAGAATACCACAGAAATGAATAGATTAAAATAGAAAATGCAACATTCTATTATGGAATGTTGCATTTTGTCTTGCACTACATATTTCGGCTGACCATGGGAAAACTTTAGTCCTTTTTATAAAAATCGTTACCACGTTACTTTTGTATCACTATAGTGATCATATAGGCCGCATATCATAGCTGTATATCACGAAATATGGCATCTTTGTCATCCTGTTCAATTCCCAGATAATGTTTTGTGATCTGAAAAGAAGAATGATTGTAAATCTCCATCAGCAATGCGGGCGGAGTTCCCATTTTCCATGCATGGTAGCCGAAGGTCTTCCGCAGGGAATGGCACCGGATCACGTCTTCGATCCCTACAGCTTCAGCAGCCTTACGGACAATGCGGTAGGCCTGATACCTGGAGAGAGTGGAAGCTGTTTTTCTGGGACTGGGAAAAAGGTAGTCTGTGTCGGTTACGGAAGACAATGTATTCCGGTAGGACTGTAATGTTTTCTGAAGTTCTCTGTTGATCAGGATTCGGGTCTCTTTTCCTGTTTTCTTTTCTGTGATCAGAAGATGGGTGTAAAAGCGGCTGTGTTCTGTGCAATAGACATTTCCCCAGGTGAGATGAAGAATGTCGTTGATACGGAGAGCAGTGTTCAGACCGATCAGGATGATAGTGTAATTCCGGAAGTTGGGCTGTTGGGTAAGATAGTAATCTTTGAAATCATGTAAAAGTTGTTTGCTGCGGATAGGTTGTGTCGTGCTCATAATAGCCTCCTTGAAAGTATTAATGAATAAGGAAAATGCAACATTCCATAATAAAATGTTGCATCAGTGCAAACCAGCAGGCAAGGA